>NZ_AFPR01000076.1:0-4396 GCF_000219295.1 Acidiphilium sp. PM | reverse complement strand
GCCCCGCGCACCGCCGGCCGCCTCCTGCTCGACGGCGCCGATGCCGCGCCGGACTCCCCGCAGGCGGCGATTGCGCTCGGCATCGGCTTCGTCGCCGGCGACCGGGTGGGCGAATCCACCGCGCCGCGCCTTTCGGTCGCCGAGAACGCCTTCCTCAACGCCTATGCCCACGGCATGAAGCCGCTTTCCATCGTCCCGCCCGGCCGCCTCGCCCGCCGCGCCATGGCCCTCGGCCGCGCCGTCGGCCTGCGGCCGAACGATCCCGCCCTGCCGATCGAGCAGCTCTCCGGCGGCAACCAGCAGAAGGTCGTGGTCGGCCGCTGGCTCGACCAGTCCGCCCGCCTGCTGGTGTTCGAGGACCCGACCGCCGGCGTCGATGTCGGTGCCAGGGCCGACATCTACCGCCTCTTCGCCGCCGCCGCCGCGTCCGGGGCGGCGATCGTCGTCGTCTCGTCGGATTTCGAGGAGATCGCCGAATTGTGCGACCGCGCGCTGGTCTTCGACCGCGGCGCCGTGGTCGCCGAGATCGCCGGGGCGGCGCTGACCATGGAACGCCTGCTCGCCGCCGCCTCCGCCGGCATCGCGGCGGCACCACCTGAAGCCGGGGAGATCCGCGATGGAATCGCTTAAGTCCGACGCGCTGGAGCCGAGCGGCGCCGAGCGCGCCGCCCTGCCGCGCGCCGAACTCCGCCGCCGCCTGCTCACCGTCTATGGCCTGCCGATCCTCACGGTGGCACTGATCGTGCTGTTCTCGCTGCTGCTGCCGGACACTTTCCCCACGGCCAGCAACATGCGGGCGATCTTCGTGGTGAAATCGGTCGTCGCCCTGCTCGCACTCGCCGCCCTGCCGCCGATGATCGCCGGGCGGATCGACCTGACCGTGGGCTACGGCATCGTGCTGTGGTCGATCATCGCGATCAGCCTGCAGGTGCAGTATCACTGGCCCTGGCCGCTCGCGGTGCTGGCGGTGCTCGTCCTCGGCGGGCTGTTCGGGCTGATGAACGGCATGCTGGTCGAGATCGCGCAGATCGACAGTTTCATCGCCACACTCGGCACCGGCACCATCATCTACGCCCTCGCCGAATGGTATACCGGCGGCGAGCAGGTGGTCGGCACGCTGCCTGCGGCCTTCACCGCCATCAACGACGGCCGCCTGTTCGGCCTGGTCCCCTTTCCCGCGCTCTACGTGCTGGTGGTGGCGCTGCTGCTCTGGCTGGTGACCGAGCGGATGCCGCTCGGCCGCGTGCTCTACGCGATCGGCGCCAACCGCCGCGCCGCCGAGCTGAACGGCATCGCGGTGCGCCGGCATGTCATCCTCGTCTTCGTCGCCTCCGGCGTGCTGACCGCCTTCGCCTCGGTGGTGCTGGCCGCACAGCTGCGGATCGGCGCGACCAGCCTCGGGCTCAGCTACCTGCTGCCCGCGCTGGTCGGCGCCTTTCTCGGCTCGACCACGATCCGCCCCGGCCGGGTGAACGTGTGGGGCACGGTGGTGGCCGAGTTGCTGCTCGCGGTCGGCATTTCCGGGATCGAGCAGCTCGGCGGCGCGTTCTTCGTCTCCAGCCTGTTCAACGGCGTCACCCTCGTGGTCTCGATCGGCCTGGCCGGTCTCGCCCAGCGGCGGCGCGGCGTTCTCATCAAGGCGGCGCCGCCGGCGCCCGCCACAACCGGGGAGGACTCATGAAAAGGAAAACCACCTTGCTGGCGGCGCTTTCCGTCGCCGGCTTCGCGACACCGGCGCTGGCCGCGCCCTCGATGCTCGCGACCGCTCGGCAATATGTCGCCGCCGCGACCAATCCCGCCCTGCCCTATACCGGGCCGACCACCGGGCCGAAGGCGGTGGAAGGCAAGTTCATCGTCTATGTCTCGTCGAACCAGTCGAATGGCGGGGCGCGCGGCGTGGGCGAGGCGGTGCGCGCGGCGGCGAAGGCGATCGGCTGGCGCTTCCGGCTGCTCGACGGCAAGGGCACGGCGGCCGGGCAGAACGCCGCCCTGTCGGAGGCGATCGCGCTAAAGCCGGCCGGCATCGTCCTCGGCGGGCTCGATGCGACGCAGTCCGCCCCCTTCATCGAACAGGCCGACAAGGCCGGGATCAAGGTGGTCGGCTGGAATGTCAGCCCGCACCCGGGGCCGATCGCCAAGCCCGCCATCGTCTACAACGTGGCGCAGGACCCGCTGGAGGTCGCCCGCGCCGCCGCGCTCTACGCCATCGCCCGCTCGGACGGGCATGCCGGCGTCGTCATCTTCACCACCAGCGAATTCTCGATCGCGCTCGCCAAGTCGAACCGGATGGCGGCGATCATCCGCGCGTGCAAGGGCTGCCACCTGCTCGGCATCGAGAACGTGCCGCTCTCCTCCACCGCGACGCGCATGCCCCAGGTCACCGCCGCCCTGCTCGCCAAATACGGCAAGAGCTGGACCTATTCGCTCGCCATCAACGACCTCTATTACGACTACATGGCCCCCGGCCTGTCCGCCGCCGGCCATCGCGGCGACGGCCCGCCCTACAACGTCTCGGCCGGCGACGGCTCGCAATCCGCCTTCCAGCGCATCCGCACGAAACAGTTCCAGACCGCGACCGTCGCCGCCCCGCTGGAGCTGGAGGGCTGGCAATGCGTCGATGAGCTGAACCGCGCCTTCGCCGGGCAGAAGCCGGTCGCCGAGCCCGACCCGGTGCACCTCTTCACCCCCGAGAACGTCAACCAGGACGGCGGCGCCAAGGACGTGTTCAACCCGCCCAACGGCTACAAGAAGGTGTTCCTGCGGATCTGGGGCCGCGCCGGCTGAAGCCGGCGCCGCCATCCCCCGCCCCGCTTCCCATCCACCGTCCCGCGGGGCGGGCACCGCGCCCGCCGCGAACCAGTCGCGCCGATTTCGCAACACGCATGGCGCGACAATTCGACTATCAGCAAAACCAGCAGTTGCGGCCGGCCCGGAGTCCGGCCGCGCGGAACCGCGCGAAGGAGACGTCCATGCCCACCACCATCGAACTGACCGACCGCATCGTCTTCGACCCGCACGTCACCACCCTGCGCCGCGGCATCGCCCGCTGGCAGCAGGCGGAAAACCTCGCCGTGCTGTTCGCCTATGCCGGCTTCGCCGCCGCCCCCCTGCTGCTCGCCGCCTTCGCCCGCTGACCGCCGCGCCTCCATCCCATTGATAAAGATGCTCTAGTGTCCCGAATCTGAAATCCATCGGATTTCAGATTCACAGTGGACACTTGAAAAAACAATAGTTTAGTGGCCTGCTTGTCCCTGAAATTCACCCACGAATTTCAGGGGCAGGACACTAGAACACCACCGTCACCTCCACCTGCCCGACCACGGCGTCCGGCTCCGCCTTCGCGCCATCCAGCGGATCGGGAATCCCGCCGCCCGGCCGGACGATATACTGAACATCCGGCGTCACGCTCAGCCAGGGCGCCACCTGCGCCGTGTAATCGAGTTCGAGATCGGTCTCCGCCCCCGGCACCGGCGCGCGCGCCCCGCCGAGCCGGTTCTCCGCCCGCACCAGCGTCGCCGCGCGCGGGCTGATCCGGTCCCACGACACCGCGACCGCCGCCGCATCATGTGGCCGCCCGCGGAACGTGCCGTCCAGCACCAGCCCCGCCTGCGCGTCGAGCGAGATCAGGTTGCGGTCCGGCGGTGCGGCGGCCACCCGCGCGAAGCCCCGCAGCCGCCGCCCGCGCGCGCCATGCCAGAGCGTCTGCGTATCCCCGGCATAGATCACGTCATCCCCCCGGTCCTGCCGCGCCGGGCCGGGATCGATGCCGACGGCCGCCAGCGCCAGGCTCTGCCCGGTCACGCTGTAGAGCAGGTCCGGCCGGCTCAGCGTGTCGTACAGCCCACCGACCAGCGCCATGCCCCGGCCGAGGCCGGGCAGGCGGTAGCGGACATCCGCCTCGCCGATCACCAGCGCCCCGGCATTCAGCGGAAAGCCGAGGCCGCCCGCATCCCGCGCCGGCGGCGCCGGCCCCTCCAGCGGTTGCCCGAGCGGATCGCCGGCGAACAGCCCCACCCGCAGCCGCAGCGCCCGCGTCGCCTGCACCGCCACCATCGCCCCCGGCCCCTCGTAGGAAAACGCCGGCCCGCCGCCCGGCAGGTTGTCCGCCATGATGTTGCGGTAGGTGAAATTGGAATTCACCAGCGCCGCCGCCGCCGGGTTCTGGTCGAAATTCTCGTCGATCCCGAACTTCCCGAGCTTCACGTGCACCGCGTCATGCGCCGCCTTCCAGCTCAGATAGGCATCGCCCAGCCGCGCCCCGCCCGGCGCCTCCTCATAGGCGAGCCCGCTCAGGCTCTGCACGTCATGGCCCGACGGTCCGCGCCCCTGCACCAGCCAGGCCGAGACATAGGCCGAAAGCCCCGGAATCCCGGCATACCGCCCCAGCGCCACCCGC
>NZ_AFPR01000077.1:0-27272 GCF_000219295.1 Acidiphilium sp. PM | reverse complement strand
CTGGCCGCCGCTGCTCGCGCGCTGCGGCGACAGCGGCGATGCGGTGCGGCCGGGCCTGACCGGCGAGGTTCGCACGGCGCTGGACGCCACCCTCGCCGCCTGGCCGGGAGCGCTGCCGCGCGGGCACATCCATGCCGACCTGTTCCCCGACAACGTGTTCTTCCTCGACCACGCGATCTCGGGGCTGATCGATTTCTATTTCGCCGCGACCGACCTTTACGCCTACGACATCGCGGTGTGCCTCAACGCCTGGTGCTTCGAGCCGGATTTCAGCTTCAACATCACCAAGTCGCGCGCGCTGCTGCGCGGCTACCAGGCGGTCCGCCCGCTCTCGGCCGCCGAGACCGAGGCGCTGCCGGTGCTCTGCCGGGGGGCGGCGATCCGCTTCCTGCTCACCCGGCTCTATGACTGGATCAACACGCCGGACGACGCGCTGGTGACGCGCAAGGACCCGCTCGACTATTACTGGCGCCTGCGCTTTCACCTGCAGGCGGGATCGGCGGCCGATTATGGCGTCTGAGCCGGGCGGACTGGTCGAGATCTGGACCGATGGCGGCTGCAAGCCCAATCCGGGCGCCGGCGGCTGGGCGGCGGTGCTGCGCTTCGGCGCGGCGGAGCGGGAAATGTCCGGCGCCGAGCGCGAGACCACCAACAACCGCATGGAACTGACCGCCGCCGCCGCCGCGCTGGAAGCGCTGAAGCGCCCGTGCCGGGTGAAGCTGCACACCGACAGCGAATATCTGCGCAACGGCATCACCCGCTGGCATACCGGCTGGGTGCGACGGAACTGGCGCAACGCGCAGGGCGACCCGGTGGCGAATTACGAGCTCTGGCAGCGCGTGCTGGCCGCGGCGAAGCCGCACGAGATCGAATGGATCTGGGTGCGCGGCCATGCCGGCGACCCGATGAACGAGCGGGTCGACCAGCTCGCCACCGCAGCCCGCGAGGCGATGCTCCGCGAGCCGGCGGAGACGTCCACGGCCCGCAGGTAACCGCCCGCGGGCGGACGGTCAGGCGACGGTGAACCCGCCATCGACCGGCAGGATCGCGCCGTTCACCATGCTGGCCGCATCCGAGAGCAGGAAGGCGATCACCGACGCCACCTCCTCCGGCTGCGCGAACCGGCGCAGCGGGATCCGCGCCAGCATGGAGCCGGCCTTGGCGGGATCGCTCCAGGCGCGCTCGGCCATCGGCGTCAGCGTCACCACCGGGTTGACGCTGTTGGTGCGGATGCCGAACGGGCCGAGTTCCTGCGCCATCGTCATCGTCAGCGAATCGAGCGCCGCCTTGGACGCGCCATAGGCCGCGTGATCCGGCGTGCCCCAGAGGCTCGCGATCGAGGAGACGTTGACGATCGTCCCCTTCACCCCGCGGCGGATCCAGTCCCGCGCCACGACCTGGGCGACCAGCATCGGCGCCCGCGCGTTCACCGCCATGATCCGGTCGAACATCTCGGCCGTGGTGTCGACGAACGGCGCGAGTTCGGCGATCCCGGCATTGTTGACCAGGGCATCGACCGGCAGCGCCGCCTCCGCCATGGCCGCCGCCGCCGCCGCATCGGCGAGGTCGACGGCGTGGATCCGGCAGCCGGTCTCGGCGGCGAGGCTTGCGAGGTCGTCGGGCGCGCGGCTGGCGGCGATGACCTCCGCGCCCTCCGCCGCGAGCATCGCGACCGCGACACGGCCGATACCCTTGCCCGCGCCGGTGACCAGGATGCGCCGCCCCGCGAAACGCCCGGTTCCCGAACCTCCCATCGCGTTCCTCCTCAATGTCCCGGCGGGCGCAACGCGGCCCCGCCTTGCGCGTCGAAGAGATGCATGTTGTCGGCCGGCACGGCGAGGTCGATCCGCTCGCCCTCGCGCCAGTGGCGCTCGTTGCGCGGCCGGCGGACGACGACTTCCTGGCCGTCCGCGGTGCGGAAATGCACCTCGATCTGCGCGCCGAGATGCTCGACCACGTCGATCACGCCGCCGATCGCCATCTCGCCGGGGGCGGCGGCGCCGGGCCGCGCATCCTCGCCGCGGAAGCCGACCAGCACGTCGTCCGGCACGGCCACGCCGGGCGGCAGCGGCGCGCGGAGCGACGGCGTGTCGATCACGTCGCGCCCGATGCCGTGGGCGGCGCGCACGAGGTTCATCCGCGGCGCGCCGATGAAGCGTGCGACGAAGGCGTTGGCGGGGCGGGCATAGATGTCGTCCGGCGTGCCCATCTGCTCGACGCGGCCGAAATTCATCACCGTGATGCGATCGCCGAGGCCCATCGCCTCTTCCTGGTCGTGGGTGACGTAGATCGTCGTCATGCCCACCTTGCGGTGGATCCGCAGCAATTCGGCGCGCATGATGGTGCGCAGCTGGGCATCGATGTTCGACAGCGGCTCGTCCATCAGCGAGACCGACGGCTCGCGCGCGATGACGCGCGCCAGGGCGACGCGCTGGCGCTGCCCGCCGGACAGCGCGCGCGGCTTGCGGTCGAGATAGGGCGCGATCTGCACCAGGTTGGCGACGAAGCCGATCCGCCGCTCGATCTCCGCGGCATCGAGGCCGCGCAGCTTCAGGCCGAGCGCGATGTTCTGCCGCACCGTCATGTGCGGATAGAGCGCGTAGTTCTGGAAGACCATGCCGACGTCGCGGCGGGCCGGCGGCAGCAGCGTCACGTCGGTGCCGCCGATCAGGATGCGGCCGGTGCTCGGCGTCTCGAGCCCGGCGATCATGCGCAGCAGCGTCGTCTTGCCGCAGCCCGAGGGGCCGAGCAGCACCATGAACTCGCCGTCGGCGATCGCGAGGTCGACCCGCTGCAGCGCCTCGACCGCGGCAAACCGCTTGGTCACGCCCTCGATGATGATCTCTGCCACGCTTGTCTCCCGCCGGCTACTTCACTGCGCCCAGCGTCAGGCCGCGGGCAATGTATTTGTGGATCGCGATGCCGCCGACGACGACCGGCGCGCAGATCATCACGGCGCAGGACATCACCGTCTGCCACGGGATGATGTAGCCGCCGAGGAATCCCATCATGACGACCGGCGCCGTCCGCGCATCGTTCGAGGGGGTGAGGATGAAGGCGTAGAGCAGGTCGTTCCAGGCAAAGATGCCGGCCAGGATGGCGGCGACGGTGATGCCCGGCAGCGTCAGCGGCAGGGTGATGCGCAGGAAGATGCCGAACCGGCTCATGCCGTCGAGCAGCGCCGCTTCCTCAAGTGCCACCGGAACCGCGCGGAACTGGTCGACCAGCAGCCAGACGACCAGCGGCACGACGAAGGTCTGGTAGATCAGGATCAGCACGACCGGGTTGTTGATCAGCTGCAGGTCGGCCGCGAGAAGATAGAACGGGATCAGCACCACGACGGGGATCAGCATCCAGTTCGTCACGTACCAGAACTGGATCTGCGCGCGGCCGCGGAACTCGTAGCGGGCCAGGGCATAGGCCGCCGGCGCGCCGACCGCGAGGCCGAGCGCCACCGCGCCCACCGTCACGATCACCGAATTGGCGAGGGCGCGCAGCATGTCGTTCTGGGTGATCGCCTTGGCATAACCGGCAAGGTCTGGCGCGAAGCGCCACGCCGGCGGCAGGCGGAAGATCAGCGATTCCGGCTTCAGCGAGGAGGCGATCATCCAGTAGAACGGAAACACGATCACCAGCGCCACGGCGAGCAGGAACAGTCCGTGCAGCAGGGTGAGGGCGCGCTGTTTCATCGCTAGCCCTCCGCCCGGTCGGAATAGAGGAATTTCACCACGGCCTGGGCGAGAAGGATGGTGAAGACGAGCGTCAGCACCGATTCCGCCGAGGCCAGCCCGACATCGAACCCGCGGAAGGCGATGCGCTCGATCTTCAGCGAGACCATCTGCGTCGCGTTGCCGGGGCCGCCCTTCTGGATCGAGTAGATCATGTCGAAGGTCTTCACCGTGAAGATCGTCTGGAAGACGAGGCTGGCGACGATGCCCGGCCGCATGTAGGGCAGCTTGATGTGCAGGAAGCGGGCCCAGAAGCTTTCGGTCTCCAGCATCAGCGCCTCCTCGATGTCACCGGGCACGGTGGCGAGACTGGCCGAGAGCACGAGGGCGACGAAGGGCGTCCATTCCCAGATCTGCGTCACCGTCACCATGCCGAACGCGGCGGTGCCGCTGCCGAGCCAGTCCACCTGGCCGAGGCCGAGGCGATGGCCGAGATAGTTCACGATGCCGAGCTGGGTGTTGAACATCAGCTGGACGAGCATGCCGACCACGCTGGGCGTGGTCGCGATCGGCACCACGAGGAGGATCTGCACGAGGCGGCGCAGCGCGGGGTTCCGGGTCTGGTCGAGCGCCAGCGCGATCGCCATGCCGAGGCCGAGCTCGACCGGCAGGGTGACGATGAGGAACTCGCCGGTCCGCCTGAGGGCGTCGAGAAAGCCGGGGGAGGTGAGCGCGTTGATGTAGTTCTCGAGCCCGGCGAAGGTCGGCGGGCCCATGCCCATCGTCCAGTTATGGAACGAGTAGTAGAGCACGAAGATCGTCGGGTAGAGGCCGACGAGCAGCAGCAGGAAGAGCGACGGCCCGACGAAGAACCACGGCTCCAGCCGCCGCGCCAGCGGCGTCTTCAACGTCGTGCTCGCGGCCGCGAGGCTTGCCGTTCCGTCCGTGTTTGCCATTGGTATCCGTTGCCCGTTTGCAGCGTGCGCCGCCGCGTCGCATGCGCCCCGCCGGACGGGGCGCATGGTTCGCGCCGGAAGATCAGCGCTTCGGCAGGTTGACCGAATTCCAGCAACCCGTCGAGTTCATGTAGTGCTGGAGCTTGGCGTTGAGCAGCTTCAGCCCCTTCGCGACCGGGTATTTGCCGGCCTCGATTTCGGAGCCGTAATCGGAGACCAGTTCAGAGAAATACGGATAGCAGGCGATCTGCGGGCGCCAGTCGGGCACGCTGCCGTTTTCCCAGGTTTCCACCATCGGCTTCAGGTAGGGATATTTCGCATCGAGCGCCGGGTCGGTATCGGCGCTCTTGCGGGCGACCACCGCGCCGTTCTCGATCAGCGGCTGCGCCATCGCCTTGGAGGTCAGCCACTGGATGAACAGCCAGGTCGCGTTCTGCTCCTTCGCCGGAACCTGCGCGCTGACCATGTAGGCGAAGCCGCCGAAGGCCGAGTAGCGGCCATTGGGCCCCTTGGGCTCGACCGTGACGCCGAGATCGTTGCCGATCGAGGAGGCCTTGAGCGTCGGGTAGAAGGCCGACCATTCGGTGATCATCGCCAGCTGCCCCTGGCCCATCAGCTGGACGACCTGCGAGTGATCATCCGCGATGATGCCCTTCGGCATGTATTTCACCAGCTCCTGGCGGAAGGTCTCGCCAGCGATCGCCGCCTTCGAATCCAGCGTCATCTTCTTCGCCTTGGCGTCGAAGTAACGCCCGCCCCAGGGCCAGAGGAAGCGGGTGAAGCTGTCGGCCGTCTGCGTCTCGCCGCGGGCCGACTGCAGCGCGTAGCCGTAGAGGTTCTTCGATGGATCGTAGAGCTTCGCCGCGTAGTCGTTCAGCAGCTGGGTCCAGGTGGTCGGCGGGCCGGAGAAGCCGTGCTCCTTGAGGATCTTCTTGTTGTAGTAGAGCAGCCCGGCATAGGAATCGAACGGCAGGCCGATGAGCTTGCCGCCCACCGTGAAGGCATGGCGCCAGACCGGAAAGAAATCGCCGATGTCGATATCGGGATCGGCGATCGCCTTGTCGGCCAGGAAATGATCGACCGGCACGACCCAGTGGGCGCGGGTGAAGTCCACCGGCCAGACGACGTCGGTCAGGATCGCGTCGAACTGCCTGCTGTGCGAGACGAAGTTCAGCGTCTCGGCCTTCAGCGTGTTCTCGTACGGGTAGTTCACCCATTTCACGTGGATGCCGGTTTCCTTCTCGAATTCCGGCGTCAGTTTCTCGGCGGCCTTGTAGCTCGGCCGGTCGAGCCCGACCACGGTCACCGTCATGCCCTTGTAGGGCGCGGCGGCCTGGGCGAGCGTCCAGGCATGGGCGGTCGGGGCGCTCGCGCCGAGGCCGACGAGCGCGCTCGTCGCCCCTGCCAGCGCGTATTTCAGCACTCTCTGCATGACGTATCCTCCTTGAAGGCGGGGTTGCCGCGAAGTTTGATTATTTTTTCACGTATGCCCGGATTAATCATCGCCTGCAACCGGAATTATCCGGCCGTTCAGGCGTTCGGCAGGATGAGGCTCTTGAGCGCCCCATCGGCGCAGGCGGCCTGAATCTCGAAGGCGCGGGCGCCCTCAGCCAGCGGAAACCGGTGCGTGACGATGCGCGCGACATCGACCCGCCGTTCGGCGACGAGGCGGATGGCGCGCGGATAGACATGGCCCATGCGGCGCGAGAACTTGACGGAAAGCCCCTTGCGCCGCGCCGCCCCGGCGGCAAGCGTGTAGGAATCCCCTTCGGGAATGCCGACGAGGACGATCCGCCCGCCGATCCGCGCGACATCGGCCGCGTGCTGGAATCCCTCCGGCGCGTTGGTCGCCTCGAGCACGAGATCGACGCCGCGGCCATCGGTCCAGGCGGCGATGTCGTGCCGGTCGGCGCTGACGCGGTCGGCACCCAGCGCGCCAGCATGCGCGCGGCGATAGTCTACCGGATCGATCGCCAGGATCTGCCCGACGCCGGCGAGGCGGGCGAGCGCGATCATCAGCAGGCCGATCGGCCCGCAACCGATCACCGCAACCGATTCCAGCAGGCGCGGCCTCGCGAGATCGATGGCGTGGATCGCGACGCCGAGCGGCTCCAGCATCATCGTCTCCTCGATCGTGAAATGCTGCGGCACCTTCACGACCTGGCGCGGCTCGATCGCCATGCGCTCGGCCATCGCCCCAGGATAGGGCGGCGCGCCGTTGAACACGGTGTCGGGGCAGAGGTTGATCTCGCCGCGATGGCACCATTCGCAATGGCCGCAGGGCATGGCGGGGTCGACCGCGATGAGTTCGCCCTTGGCAAGGCCGAGTTCCGGACGCGCCTCGATCACGCGGGCGGCGAATTCATGGCCCGGCACGAAAGGCTCGACGATGACCTGGCTGCCGATCGATCCTTCGAGGTAATAATGCAGGTCGCTGCCGCAGACACCAACGCCGGCGACCTCGACGGCAATGCGGTCGTTTCCCGGCACGGGCTCGGGCGCATCGCCGATCGTGATGTCCCGCACGCCGCGGATGTAGAGAGCCTTCATCGTGGTATCCTTTCAGGTCAACGGGGCGGCGCCGAACGGCCGCAGCGCCGGATAGAGCCCGGCATGGGCGCGGCGCAGGCGGGCATAGAGGGCGGCGCGGCCTGCATCCGGGGTGAAGCGCGCGGTCACCGCGCCAGCCATCGCCGATGCGGCCTCGGCAAATCCGGAATACCAGCCCGCGCCCACGGCGGCGGCCATCGCCGCGCCAAGGCTGGTGGCCTCGACCGTCGCCGATCTCAGCACCGGCACGCCATGCGCGTCGGCCAGGATCGCGCACCAGAGGTCGCTTTGCGCGCCGCCGCCGATGGCGACGATCTCGCGCGCGGCGAGCCCGGCCTCGGCCTCGATGCGCGCCATCACCCCGGCCTGCTCCAGGGCGATGCCTTCGTACAGCGCCCGCAGGAGATGCGCCCTGCCGTGATGCGGCGCGAGCCCGACGATCGCGCCGCGCGCGGCGCCGTCCCAGTGCGGCGTCATCACCCCGAGGAAATAGGGCAGGATCATCACCCCGTCCGATCCCGCCGGCAGCGCCGCCGCCGCGGGTTCGAGTTCGGTGAGCAGTGCCGAGTCGCCGCCGAGGATGTCGCGCGTCAGCCAGTCGCACAGCAACGTGCCCGAACGGAGCGAGGTTTCGAGGATATAGCCCTCGCCATCCGCGGCGATCATGGTGCGGAAGCCGCGCCCCACCCGGTAGCTCGCGCTCCGCATTCCGGCGACCACGGCGGTGCCGAGGTTGAGATAGGCCCGGCCCGGCTCCATCACATTCACGCCAAGACCGGCCGCCTGGCCGTCGCCGGCGCCGGCAATCACCTTCAGCCCTTCTTGCAGGCCGGTCGCGCGCGCGGCCTCGGCGGTCAGGCCGCCCAGCTTCGTGCCGGGCGGCAGCGCCGGCGCGAACCGCGCGGCGGACAGCCCGATCGCGTCGAGCAGGTCGTCCGCGTAGCGCTTCGCCGCGAGATCATAGACGCCGAGCGGATCGGCCGATGCGGTGCTGGTCGCGAACCGGCCCGTCAGCCGCTGGACCAGATAGCCATGCACCTCGGCGAACCAGGCGCTGGCGCCGAGCCGCTCCGGCTCGCAGCGGCGCATCCAGGCCAGCTTGTAAAGCGCCGGATTGGGGTCGGGGATCTTGCCGGTGACCCGGTGCAGATGGTCGGCGCCGAGGGCCTCCGCCATCGCCGCGGCATCGCCCGCCGCCCGCCCGTCGAGCCACAGGATCGCCGGCCGAACCGGCCGGAAACCGGCATCGAGCGGCGCGATCGTCTCGCGCTGGTTGGCGATCGCCAGCCCGGCGATCTCGATCCCGTCGAGCCCCGCGGCCAGTTCGGCGAGCGCCGCGCGGCAGGCCCGCCACCAGTCTTCCGGGTCCTGCTCGAACCGGCCTTCGGCATCGGGCGCGAAGGGGAGCCGGGAACGGCCGGTGGCCAGCACGCTTCCCTGCCGGTCGAAGGCCAGCGCCTTGACCGCGCTGGTGCTGCAGTCAAGCCCGATCACGGCCTCCACGGCGGTTCTCCCTGTCTCGCGCGCGCGAAACGCCGGCGCGTCACGCCTTCGCCACCCTGCGGGACGCGCCACGCGCCGCGCCGTCGTCGTTGTCCGCCACCAGGGACGAAGCGGTCCGCTCGTCGGTGATCAGCCCGGTGATCAGCCGGCCGCGCAGCATCGCGGCGATCGCGGCCTGCTTCTCCATCCCGCCCGCCACGGCGACGACCTCGCGATCGCCGCTTTCGGCGAGATCGATGCCGATCAGCCGGTCATGCAGTTCGGTGCGGATGCGCCGCCCCCCGGCGTCGAAGAACGAGCCCAGCGCCTCGGCCACCGCGCCGTCGCGCCGCGCCTGTTCCAGTTCCTCGGGCAGCAGCATGCCGGTCTGGCAGAGCGACGCCGTCCGCCCGATCTCGCCGATGCCCATGACATAGAGACTGGCCTCCGCCGCCACGGCGAACGCCTCGGCCACGCCGCGCTGGCGCAGCAGCACCCGGCGATCGGCGCGCGACTGGGCATAGAACGGCACCGGCGGCAGATAGGCCGCCGCCCCGGTCTTTTCCGCCAGCGCGTGGATCACGTCGAACGGGTTGGCGTCGATCCGCTGCGCGAGCGCGCCGATGATGGAGACGACCTTCAGCCCCTCCCGCGGCTCGCGCGGCAGGTGTTCGACCGTCGCGGCCATGGTGCGGCCATGCCCGAACCCGACGACACGATGCTGGCCGCGGGCGAAGGTTTCATGAAGAAACGCCGCCGCCGCGCGGCCGAGCGAGGAAATGACGCGGGACGATGCGGCGCCGCCCGCCGCGGCCGAAGCGTCGGGCAGCGCGGGAACGACCCGGCAATAGGTCAGGCCATGGCGCTCGATCAGCGTCCGCTCCAGGCCGAGGCAGCCGGCGAGATCACCCTCGATGAGGATCCGCACGAGGCCGCTGCGCGCGGCGCCGGCGATCAGCCGCTGCACGCGCGCCGGCGGAATGCGAAGCTGCGCGCTGATCTCCGCCTGGGTCAGGGATGCCTCGTAGTAGAGCCACGCCACCCGGGTGACGAGTTCGGTATCGTCGCCGGATGGCCGGTCGCCTCGATCTGTGACCACGTTCCCGCCTGAGGTTGATTATTTCTGCTATCGATAAAAAAATAATCATACTTGCGACGGCAGCGTCAAGACCGGGCGCGCCGCGCCGGCGGCCTCATCGCCGGACCGGCGTCGCCCTGGCATGGTGCTCGGTCGCGGATGGATCGCTACGGCGTGCGCCGCGGCACCACCAGCCGGGCGAGCAGGATTTGCACCACCTCGCCGTTCTGGTTCAGCGTTTCCGACCGCATCACCACCCGCCCGCGATCGGGGCGCGAGGCGGAGGGGGTCATCTCCACGACGTCGGTAACCACGCGCAGCACATCGCCCGGCCGCGTCGGCCGGGGCCAGGAGATATCGTTCCCGGCGCCGATCAGCCCGCCGGCGATCGGCACGCTCTCCACCAGCAGTCGCATCGTCACCGCCGCCGTGTGCCAGCCCGAGGCGGCGAGCCCGCCGAACAGCGTCGTCCGCGCCGCCGCATCGTCGAGATGGAAAGGCTGCGGGTCGTATTGCGCGGCGAACTCCCGGATCGCCGCCGCATCGAGCGTCGTCGTGCCGCTTTCGAAGCGGGTGCCCACCGCCAGATCGTCGAAGAACAGGCTCATCCGAGCAGCCGCCCGATCACCCGCGCGGTGTAATCCACCACGGGAATGATGCGCCCGTAATTGATCCGCGTCGGCCCGATCACGCCGATCGCGCCCACGATCCGGTCATCGCGCGAGCGCGCCGGGGCAACCACCATCGACATGCCGGAGGCGCCGAACAGCCCGCTTTCGGCGCCGATGAAGATGCGCACGCCTTCCGAGCGCTCGGCCAGTTCGAGCAGCTTCAGCATCGTCTCCTGCGCCTCCAGCCGCTCGAAGAGCTGCTGCACCGAGGCGAGTTTTTCCAGTTGGTCGACATCGGCGAGCAGCCGCGCCTGGCCGCGCACGATCAGCGAACCGCCCCTGCCCTCGTCCGACCAGGTCGCGAGACCGGCCTCGACGATGCCGGCGGCGAGATCGTCCAGCGCCGAGCGGTCCGCCCTCATGTCGTCGGCCACGCGAACGCGCAGCTCGCCGAGCGACAGGCCGGAGAGCTGGGCATTGAGGTAGTTGCTCGCCTCCTGCAGCGCCGATGGCGGCACGCCGGGCGGCGTCTCGATCACCCGGTTCTCGACCTGGCCATCCGCCGAGACCAGCACGACGAGGGCGCGGCCGGAACTCAGCGGCACGAATTCGATATGCTTGACCGCCCCTTCCGATTTCGGCGCCAGCACGATCCCGGCCGCCTGCGACAGGCCCGAGAGCAGGGCGGAGGCCTCGGTGAGCGTGTCCTGGATCGACCGGCCGGACTGGGCGAGCGCCGCCTCGATCCGCTCGCGCTCCTCGTCCGACAATTCGCCGAAATGCAGCAAACCGTCGACGAAGAGGCGCAAGCCCCGCTCGGTCGGCAGCCGTCCGGCCGAGATATGCGGCGAGAACAGCAGCCCGGCATCGGTCAGGTCCGCCATGACGTTGCGGATCGTCGCCGGCGACAGGCCCATCGGCAGCAGGCGCGAGAGCGTGCGGCTGCCCACCGGCTCGCCGGTCTCGACATATTGCTCGACGATTTCACGCAGCACCGCGGCGGAGCGTTCATCAAGCCCCGGCGGCAGCCGCACCGGCCCGACCGCCGGCTTTGGCCGACCGGCGCGGGCGGAGGAACGCTTGGATGTCTGGTCCATGGCGCCAGAGTCGGGTATCGCGGGGCGAAAATCAAGCGACACGTTTCAGCCGACAGGAGAGGCTTCATGCCCGAAATCAAGAGACCGAGCGGCCGCATGGCCGATGCGCTGCGCCAGGTGGAGATCGTCACCGGCTTCTCCCGCCATGCCGAGGGCTCGGCGCTGATCCGCATGGGCGGCACCGAGGTGCTGTGCGCGGCGAGCGTGGAGGGCCGGGTGCCGGGCTTCCTGCGCGGCGCCGGCCAGGGCTGGGTGACGGCGGAATACGGCATGCTGCCGCGCGCGACCCACACCCGCGGCGACCGCGAGGCGGCGCGCGGCAAGCAGTCCGGCCGCACACAGGAAATCCAGCGGCTGATCGGCCGCTCGCTGCGCGCGGTGGTGGACCGCACGGCGCTGGGCGAAATGACCATCACCCTCGATTGCGACGTGCTGAACGCCGATGGCGGCACGCGCTGTGCCGCGATCACCGGCGCCTGGGTCGCGCTCGCGCTCGCGATTCGCACGCTGCGCAAGGCGAACGTGATCGCGACCGACCCGCTGATTGGCCAGGTTGCGGCCGTCTCCTGCGGCGTGTTCGGGGGCGTCCCGGTGCTCGACCTCGATTACGCCGAGGATTCCAACGCCGAGGCGGACGCCAATTTCGTCCTCACCGGCACGGGCGGCATCGTCGAGATCCAGGCGACCGCCGAACGGGCGACCTTCGAGGAGGCGACCTTCGGCACCCTGCTCGGCCTCGCCCGCAAGGGCACCGCCGAGTTGTTCGCGGCACAGCGCGCGGCCCTCGATGCGGCCTGAGGCGGCGATGCGGCTCGAACGCGGCCAGCGTGTGGTGATCGCCACCCACAATGCCGGCAAGCTCGCCGAATTCGCCCTGCTGCTGGCCCCGCACGGGCTCGATTGTGCATCCTCCGGCGCGCTCGGCCTGCCTGAGCCGGCGGAGGACGCGCCGGATTTCGCTGGCAATGCGCGGATCAAGGCGCTCGCGGCGGCGACAACGAGCGGTCTCGCGGCGATCGCCGACGATTCGGGGCTGGAGGTCGCCGCCCTCGGCGGCGCGCCCGGCGTGCGCTCGGCGCGCTTCGCGCAGGAGGCGGGCGGTTATGCCGCGGCGATGGCGAACATCATCGCCGCCAGCCGGGCGGACGACCGCGCCGCCTTCGCCGCCGCGATCTGCCTCGCGACACCGGAAGGGCGGACCTTCACCTATCTCGGCTGGTGCCGCGGGCGCATCGCCCCGGCACCGCGCGGCGCCGGCGGGTTCGGCTATGATCCGGTCTTCGTGCCGCTCGGCGAGACGCGCAGCTTCGCCGAACTCGACAAGGCCGAGAAATCGGCGATCAGCCACCGCTACCGGGCGCTGCGGCAGTTTGCCGCAGCACATCTCGGCTGAAGGTCTTCCGGCCGATTACTCGGCCGGAATCTTCGCCGCCGCCGGCGCCGTCATCGGAACCGGCAGGAAGCGCGCATAGTCGCGCGGCACCACCATCCAGAACCGCGCCAGCGTGCGCTCCCACTCGTTGAGCAGGCGCTCGGCATAGAGGCTCTGCGTCTCGCGCGCGTGCTCGGTCACGAGGTCGCGCAGATGCTGCGCCCAGTAGGCCTCCGTCACCCGGTTCCAGAGCAGCGTGTCGGGGTTGACCCGCAGCTCGAAATCGGCGGCCGGATCGTAGACGAAGGCGATGCCGCCGGTGAAGCCGGCACCGAAATTGTCGCCCACCGGCCCGAGAATCACGACCGTTCCGCCGGTCATGTATTCGCAGGCATTCGACCCTGCCCCCTCGACCACCGCCACAGCGCCGGAATTGCGCACCGCGAAGCGCTCGCCCGCCTGGCCGGCGGCGAACAGCCGGCCCGAGGTTGCGCCGTAGAGGCAGGTATTGCCGATGATCGTGTTATCCTGGCTGACAAGCGTCGAGGACGGCGCCGGCCGCACCACGATGGACGCCCCCGACAGGCCCTTGCCGACATAGTCGTTGGCATCGCCGAAGACCTCGAGCTTGAGCCCGCGCACCGCGAAGGCGCCGAGCGACTGGCCCGCCGCCCCGCGCAGCCGCACGGTGACGTGGTCGGCCTGCAGGTCGGCGCCGCGCTTGCGCCGCACGATCTGTCCCGAGAACTTGGTGCCGATCGCGCGATGCGTGTTGCGGATGCCGTATTGCAGCTGCATCTTCTCGCCGCGCTCGAAGAACGGTGTCGCATCCTCGATCATTTGCGCATCCAGCGTCTCCGGCACCTCGTTGCGGCCCTGCAGCGTGCAGAAGCGCGCATAGGGGCCGGGGTCGGCCTGGGCGAGCAGCGCGTTGAGATCGAGATCGTCGAGCAGCTCGGAGCCGCGCGAGATCTGGTGCAGGTAATCGGTGCGGCCGATCACGTCCTCGAGCCGGCGCACGCCGAGCGAGGCGAGGATGTGTCGCACATCCTCGGCGATGAAGGAGAACAGGTTGATCACCTTCTCCGGCGTGCCCTCGAACTTCGCGCGCAGCGCCTCGTCCTGCGTGCACACGCCGACCGGGCAGGTGTTGGAATGGCACTGGCGCACCATGATGCAGCCCATCGCCACCAGCGAGGCGGTGCCGATGCCGAATTCCTCGGCGCCGAGCATGGCCGCGATCACCACGTCACGCCCGGTCTTGATGCCGCCATCGGTGCGCAGCTTCACCATGTGGCGCAGCCGGTTGAGCATCAGCACCTGATGTGTCTCCGACAGGCCCATCTCCCAGGGCAGGCCGGCATATTTGATCGAGGTCTGCGGCGAGGCACCGGTGCCGCCAGAATGGCCGGAGATCAGGATCGCATCCGCCTTCGCCTTCGCCACGCCGGCCGCGATGGTGCCGATGCCCGAGCGCGAGACGAGTTTCACGCACACCGTCGCCTGCGGGTTGATCTGCTTGAGATCGTAGATCAGCTGGGCAAGATCCTCGATCGAGTAGATGTCGTGATGCGGCGGCGGGCTGATCAGCATCACCCCCGGCGTCGAATGCCGGAGCTTGGCGATCAGCTCGGTAACCTTGAAGCCGGGCAGCTGGCCGCCCTCGCCGGGCTTCGCCCCCTGGGCGACCTTGATCTCGATCTCGCGGCAGTTGTTGAGATATTCCGCCGTCACGCCGAAACGGCCCGAGGCGATCTGCTTGATCGCCGACGACGCGTTATCGCCGTTCGGCCGCGGCGTCGCCCGTGCCGCGTCCTCGCCGCCCTCGCCCGAATCCGAGCGCGCGCCGATCCGGTTCATCGCGATCGACAGCGTCTCGTGCGCCTCGGGGCTGAGCGCTCCGAGCGAAATGCCCGGTGCGACAAGCCGCTTGCGGATTTCGGTGATGCTCTCGACCTCGTCCACCGGAATCGGCGTCATCCCCTCACTGCGGAAATCGAGCAGGTCGCGCAGCGCCACCGGCGGCTGGGCGTTCACCGCATCGGCGTATTTGCGATACAGCGTGAAACTGTCGGTCGCGACCGCGGTCTGCAGCATGTGGACCATCTGCCCGTCGAACGCATGCGTCTCGCCCTTGCGGCGCAGGCGATAGGCGCCGCCGACCGGCAGGGTGACGGCATCCGAATCCCAGGCGGTGCGGTGCAGTTCCAGCATCTTGTGGGCGATGCCGGGCAGGCCGATGCCGGAAATCCGCGAGGGCATGCCGGGGAAGAATTCCGCCACCAGCGCGCGCGAGAGTCCGATCGCCTCGAAATTGTAGCCGCCGCGATAGGACGAGATCACCGAGATGCCGAGCTTCGACATCACCTTGAGCAATCCCTTGTTCACCGCCTTCTTGTAGCGGCCGATGCACTCCTTCAGGCTGATCGATCCGAACAGGCCGCGGCGATGCCGGTCGGCGATGCTTTCCTGCGCGAGATAGGCGTTGATCGTGGTCGCCCCCACGCCGATCAGCACGGCGAAGTAATGCACGTCCATGCATTCGGCGGCGCGCACGTTGAGGCTGGTGAAGGTCCGCAGCGACTGGCGGACGAGATGCGTGTGCACGGCGCCGGTGGCGAGGATCATCGGGATCGGCGCATGCGCCTCGTCAAACGTCTCGTCAGTGAGGATGACATGCGTGCAGCCCGCGCGCACGCCTTCCTCGGCCTCGCGGCGGATCCGCTCGATCGCGGCGCGCAGCCCGCCCTCGCCATCGGCGACCGGGAAGGTGCAGTTCACCACGCAGGCATTGTCGCCCATCGTCCGGCGCATCGCGTCGAACTCGGCGGTCGAGAGAACCGGGCTTTCCAGCTGCAACAGATCGCACTGGCTGGAATCCTCGTCGAGCACGTTGCCGAGATTGCCGAGCCGCGTCTTCAGCGACATCACGCGGCTTTCGCGCAGACTGTCGATCGCGGGGTTGGTGACCTGGCTGAAGCTCTGGCGGAAATAGTGATGCAACCCGCGATAACGCTCCGACAGCACGGCGATCGGCGTGTCGTCGCCCATCGAGCCGGTCGCCTCGTTGGCGTCCTCGACCATCGGATGCAGGATGAGTTCGAGCTCCTCCAGCGTGTAGCCGACGCCGAGCTGGCGGCGGCGCAGCGCCTCGCCCTCGAAGAGAACCGGCTCCGGCGCATCGGTTTTCACGATATGGTCGATCACCTTGATGCCGGCGGTCCAGGCGCCGAAATCCTGCCGGGCGGCGAGATCGTCCATCAGCTCGGCATGATGGTAGAAGCGGCCATCGGCGAGATCGACGGCGATGGTCTCGCCCGGCCCGACGCGGCCGCGCTCGACGATCTCCGCCTCCTCGCGCTTGACCATGCCGGTTTCCGAGCCGACGATCAGCAGCCCGTCGCTGGTGCGGGTGAAGCGCAGCGGCCGCAGCCCGTTGCGGTCGAGCCCGGCGATGACGTAGCGGCCATCCGTCGCGGTGATCGCGGCCGGCCCGTCCCACGGCTCCATCACCGCGTTGCAATAGCTGATCAGGTTGCGATGCGCGGCCTTCATCGTCGCATCGGCGCCGATCGAGGGCGGGATCATCAGCGTCTTCGCCATCATCGCGTCGCGGCCGCCATGCACCAGCAGTTCGAAGACGGCATCGAGCGTCGCGGTGTCGGAACTGCCGGCCTGGATCACCGGCTTGATGTCGCCGAGATAATCATCGAGCGCGCCGGCGGCGAGGCGCGTCTCGTGGCTCTTCATCCAGTTCACGTTGCCGGCCAGCGTGTTGATCTCGCCGTTATGCGCAAGGCAGCGGAACGGCTGGGCGAGCCGCCAGGTGGGGAAGGTGTTGGTCGAATAGCGCTGGTGGTAGATCGCGAAGCGCGAGACGAACCGCTCGTCAAGCAGGTCGGGGTAGAACTCCGTCAGGCTCTCGGCGAGGAACATGCCCTTGTAGATGATCGAGCGGCAGGAGAGCGAGCAGATGTAAAGCTCGGGAATCTGCGCCGCGATCGCTTCCTTCTCGATCCGCCGGCGGATCACGTAGAGGTCGCGCTCGTACTCCTCCTCGGACTTGCCGAGCGCGTTCCACACCATGATCTGCTCGATCTCGGGGCGGGTCGCGTTCGCCTTCTCGCCGATGCAGGAGACGTCGATCGGCACCTGGCGCCAGCCATAGATGCGGTAGCCGAAATTCAGGATCTCGGTCTCGACGATCTGCCGGCAGCGCTCCTGCGCGCCGAGATCGGTCTTGGGCAGGAACACCATGCCCACCGCGATCGGCCCGCGGCGCATGCGGTCGCCGCCGCGCTCCACCGCATCGGCGAAGAAGTCCTGCGGAATCTCGACATGGATGCCGGCGCCATCGCCGGTCTTGCCATCGGCATCGACCGCGCCGCGATGCCAGACGGCTTTCAGGGCGTCGATTCCGGCGACGACGACGTCGCGCCGCTTGCGGCCATCGAGCGCCGCGATCAGGCCGACGCCGCAGGCATCGTGTTCCTGCGCCGGATCGTAGCTGCCGGCGAGGGCCGTGGTGTTGCGCTGCCAGGCGGCGAGAAATTCGGAGGCGGTTTCATGGGTCATGGTCATCACTCCGCGGCGGTGGCGAGCGCGCCGTCGGGGCGCGCGGCGGCGGTTTCGAGATAGGCGTGCATGGCGTCGGCGGCATCGCGGCCGTCCTTGATCGCCCAGACGACGAGGCTGGCGCCGCGCACGATGTCGCCGGCGGCGAACACGCCGGGCAGCGCGGTCATGAAACTCTTCGAATCGACCTTCAGCGTGCCCCAGCGGGTCAGCGTGAGGCCCGGCTCGTTGAAGGCGCCGGGCAGATCCTCGGGGTCGAAGCCGAGCGCCTTTATGACGAGATCGGCCTCGATGGTGAATTCCGAACCCGCGATGGGCTCGACCGTCTGGCGGCCCGAGGCATCGGCGAGGCCGAGATGCATCCGCACCGCCTTCACCGCACTGACCCGCCCGGCGCCGACGAAGGCCTCCGGCGCGGAGAGCCAGGTGAACTCGACACCCTCGTCGATCGCGTTCGCGACCTCGCGCGCCGAGCCGGGCATGTTGGCGCGGTCGCGCCGATAGAGGCAGGTGACGGCGGCGGCGTCCTGGCGGATCGCGGTGCGGACACAGTCCATCGCCGTGTCGCCGCCGCCGATGACGACGACGCGCTTGCCGGCGGCGTTCAGGGCACCCGAATCATAGTCCGGCACCGCATCGCCCAGCCCCTTGCGGTTCGAGGCGATGAGATAGTCGAGCGCCGGCACCACGCCGTCGAGCCGGCTGCCCGGCACGTCGATCTCGCGCGCCTTGTAGACGCCGGTGGCGACCAGCACCGCGTCGTAGCGCGCGCGCAGCTCGGCAAAGCTCAGGGCGCCGCCGATATCCTCGTTCAGATGGAAGTGGATGCCGCCGTCCTCGAGCCAGGCGCGCCGCCGGGCGACGATCTCCTTCTCCAGCTTGAAGCCGGGAATGCCGTAGATCAGCAGCCCGCCCACCCGGTCGTGCCGGTCATGGACATGCACCTGATACCCCTTGCGCCGCAGCGCCTCGGCGGCGGCGAGGCCGGCCGGCCCGGCGCCGATGATGCCGACACTCTGCGCGCGCTCGCGCCGCGGGCGGATCGGCCGGACCCAGCCATTCTCGAAGGCGGTGTCGGTGATGTAGCGCTCGACGGCGCCGATGGTCACGCTCTCGAACCCCTTCTCGATGACGCAATTGCCCTCGCAGAGCCGGTCCTGCGGGCAGATGCGGCCGCAGATTTCGGGGAACGTGTTGGTGGCGGCGGAAATCTCGTAGGCTTCCTCGAGCCGCCCCTCGGCCGAGAGCTTCAGCCAGTCGGGGATGTTGTTGCCGAGCGGGCAATGCACCTGACAGAACGGAATCCCGCACTGGCTGCACCGGCTGGCCTGGGCCGCCGCGTCCTTCGGGTCGAAATCGCGATAGATCTCGCCGAAATCCTCGCGGCGTTCGACGGCGGCGCGCTTTTCCGGCGGCTGCTGCGCAAGACGCACGAATTGCTGCATGTGCTCGGTCATCGGCACAACTCCGTTCCGTGGATGGCTGTTTCCGGCAGTATCTAGCTCACGGGAACGGAGATTGCCAGCAATAATTCGATGTTAAGTCATATCAACTGCCATATATGCTCGATTACCAGCTCTGCGCCCTCGTCACCGCGGTTTTGTGACAGAAAATTATGTCCCGTTTGAGACCTATCACGCTTCGCCGCCAGTCGGACGCCCGCCGCCATGCCGGTAGCGCCGCATGTAGGAGGGGACGACAAGGTCGATCGGCGTCGCGACGATGCCGAGATCGGCCAGCGTCCGCGCGTTCCGCGCGACCACGTTGTCGCGCCGGAGCAGCAGGAGCTGATCGGTCGTCAGCAACCGTCCGGGCAGGCGCTGGAGCACCGAAGCCTGCAACCAGGCGGCCCAGCGCGGCACGCCGATCAGGGCGCGGTGATGGCCGGTTTCCGCGTTGATATAGGCCAGCAGGTCGCGGAAGCTCCGCACTTCGGGGCCGCCGAGCTCGTAGGTTGCGCCGGCGAGTTCGGGCCGGTCGATCGCCGCCATCACCGCATCGGCGACGTCGCCGACATACACCGGCTGGAATTTCGTCTCGCCCTCGATCACCGGCAGGAACGGCAGTTGCGCCGCCATCGCGCCGAAGCGGTTGAAGAACCCGTCCTCCGGCCCGAACACGATCGAGGGGCGCAGGATCGTCGCCGCAGGAAAGGCCGCCCGCACCGCCGCCTCGCCCAGCCCCTTGCTCCGAGCATACTGGCTCGCCGCCTTCGGATCGGCGCCGATCGCCGAGACGTGCACGAGCGCGCGCACCCCCGCCTCCGCCGCGAGCGTCGCGATTCTCGCCGCCCCCTGGTGCTGCACCCGGTCGAAATCGCCGCGCCGCCGTTCGGCCAGGATTCCCACGAGATTGATGACGCAGGTCGCCCCCTCGATCGCGCGGCGCAACGCCGCCTCGTTGTCGAGCGGAGCATAGAGCGGCACGATCTGGCCGACATCGCCAAGCGGGCGGAGAAAGGCGCCGGCCTCGGTATCGCGCATCGCCGCGCGCACCACCCAGCCCGCGGCGGCCAGGCGTTTCACGACATGGCGGCCAATGAAGCCGGATGCGCCGAAAACCGTTGCAACCTTGCGCGATGCCATGAGGGTCTCCTTTTGATGGGTGCCTTCTGTTCGCATGACTGGCCCGCGCAAGACAACCGCCTCCCGCACGAAGGCGGATTGACGGCAGGGCGCCGCTTCGCTACAGCCCCGTTCACCGAAGCGCGCCGGTGCGGCGCGGTTAGCCTCCTTGCCCAGGTGGCGGAATGGTAGACGCGCAGGTTTCAGGTACCTGTGGCCGCAAGGCTGTGGAAGTTCGAGTCTTCTCCTGGGCACCAACTCTCAATGTCCCGCGTGCGGGATCGTGATGGGCCGATGAGCCAGACCCAGTTTGCCGCCGGCGCCACCATCCACATCCATCGCCACGACCTTCCGGACGGGCTCGATCTCGGCCCCGTGGTCGCCGTCGACACCGAAACGATGGGCCTCGATCCGCGGCGCGACCGGCTCTGCCTCGTGCAGCTCTCCGCCGGCGACAACAGCGCGCATCTCGTGCAGATCGTCCCGCCCGCCCTGGGCGGGCGCGGCGCCGACTGCCCGAACCTGAAGCGACTGCTCGAGCATCCCGGCGTGACCAAGCTGTTCCACTTCGCCCGGTTCGACCTCGCGATGCTGCATCACGCGCTCGGCGTGACGACCGCGCCGGTGATCTGCACCAAGATCGCCTCGAAGCTGGTCCGCACCTATACCGACCGGCACGGGCTGAAGGATCTCTGCCGCGACCTCGTCGGCATCGAGATCTCCAAGCAGCAGCAGACCAGCGACTGGGGTTCGGCCGAGCTCTCGCCCGAGCAATGCGCCTATGCGGCGTCGGACGTGCTGCACCTGCATGCGATCTGGGCGCGGCTCGAAGCCCTCCTGGTCCGCGAGGGGCGGCGCGAACTGGCCGATGCGTGCTACCGGTTCCTGCCGGCGCGCGCGAAGCTCGATCTGCTCGGTTTCGAGGACCCCGACATTTTCAGCCATCGCTGACGGCGGCCCCGCCCCGCGCGTCATTCTGTTGACCCGGCGCGGCGCATCGTCACATACAAGGCCATGACGAGCGGACAGACCATGCCTGTTGCCCCTCCACGCCGCGATCAGTCCCCGACGGCCGCCACCGACGATCTCGCCATCGCGCGCGACGTGCTCGCGACCGAGGCGGCCGCGCTCAACGCCCTGGCCGCAACGCTGGGCGAGGGCTTCACCGCGGCGGTGACGACGCTGGCGGACATCGCCGGCCGCGTCGTCGTCACCGGCATGGGCAAGTCCGGCCATGTGGCGCGCAAGATCGCCGCCACCCTCGCCTCCACCGGCACGCCGGCGCTGTTCGTCCACCCGGCCGAGGCGAGCCACGGCGATCTCGGCATGATCGTGCCGGGCGACGCGGTGATCGCCCTGTCGAACTCCGGCGAGGCCGCCGAACTCGCCGCCATCGTCTCCCATGTCCGCCGCTTCGCCCTGCCGCTGGTCGCGATCACCAGCCGCGCCGAGAGCACCCTGGCCCGCGCCGCCGACCTCGTGCTGCTGCTCCCCGCCGCCCCCGAGGCCGGGCCGATCGGCATGGCGCCGACCACCAGCACGACGATGCAGATGGCGCTCGGCGACGCCATCGCCGTTGCCCTGCTCGCCCGGCGCGGCTTCACCGCCGCCGATTTCGGCCTGTTCCACCCCGGCGGCAAGCTCGGCGCCCGGCTCCGGCGCGTTCGCGACCTGATGCATGAAGGCGAGGCCGTGCCGCTCGCCGGGCCGGACACGCGCATGGATCAGGCGATCCTGCTGATCACCGCAAAGCATTTCGGCTGCCTCGGCATCATCGACGGCGAACGCCGCCTGCTCGGCGTGGTGACCGACGGCGACCTCCGCCGGGCCATGGCGCCGGATCTGCTGACGCGGGAGGTCGGCCGCATCATGACCACCAGCCCGCGCGTGATCGGGCCCGAACGCCTGGCCGAGGAGGCGCTGCACGACATGACGGCGCTGACCCCGCGGGTGATGTCGCTGTTCGTGGTGGACGAGTCGCGGCGGGTGCTCGGCATCGTCCACATGCACGACCTGCTGCGGGCGGGTGTCGCATGAACACCGCGCGCACCCCCGACCAGCCCGGCAAGCCACAGCGGCACAGCACGCTGTTCTCGCAGGCCGACGGGCTGTTCGCCGCCCTGGCCCACGCGCGTGACCGCCAGCGCGCCGCCCTCGGCCGGCAGCGGCGCATCGTCGGCATCGCCAAGATCGTTCTCCCGGCGATCGCGGCCGTGCTGCTCTTCGCCATCGTGATCTTCCCCGACCTGCGCAGCGGCGCGAGCTTCGGCCGGGTCACCTATCGCGAATTGCCGCAAGCCTCGGGCGCCGCCCTCTCGCGGATGAGCACGGCGGAATATCGCGGCGTGGACGCGCGCGGCGAGAAATTCACCATCACCGCGCGCCACGCCGTGCAGACCGGCGGCGACCGGCTGAGCCTGACCGGGCCGAAAGGCGACATCACGACGAAAGGCGGCGCCTGGTTCATGCTCGATGCCCGCAACGGCGTCTATCACCAGAAGACCCAGCGTCTCGACCTGGCCGGCAAGGTGACGCTCTACCGCGCCGACGGCACCACCATGCGCACCCGCCAGGCAACGATCGACATCCAGGCCGGCACCGCCGACGGGCACGACCCGGTCAGCGCCTTCGGCCCGTTCGGAACGCTGACCTCGGCGCAGGGCTTCACCGCGCGCAATCGCGGCCAGATCATCACTTTCACCGGGCCTTCGCATCTCGTGCTCGACCAGGCGAATCCGTCATCGACCGCCACGGGTGCCGGAGGCGGTTCATGAGGCCGCTGGCGGCGCCGCTCACGGCGCTCCTGCTCGTGGCCGCCCTTCCCGCCGGCGCCAGCGCGCAGTCGCTCGGTTTCGGCACCGCCGGCGGCCAGCCGGCGCCGATCGACATCACGGCGCAGAACGGCATTTCCTGGAACCAGAAGACCCGGATCGTGACCGCGAAGGGCAATGCCAGGGCGGTGCGCGGCAAGGTCACGGTGACGGCGGACGAACTCGTCGCCCATTACAGCCCGAAGCCGGCCAGCGGCGCGGCAAAGCCGACGCCGGCGGCGAAACCTGATGCTTCGGCCGGAGGCCTCGGCGGCCTCGATTCCGGCGCGTCGCAGATCACCCAGCTCGACGCGGTGGGCCATGTCCACATCTTCACCGCGACCGAGCAGGCCTTCGGCGATCTCGCGGTCTATCACATGGCCCGCCACGAACTCGTGCTGACCGGCGGCAACCTGCGGCTGATCACCCCGACCGAGACGGTCACCGCCACCAGGGCGCTGCAATACTGGTCCGAGGCCCGCAAGGCGGTCGCGATCGGCCATGCGAAAGTGGTCGGCAAGGACGGCCGGTCCGTCACCGCCGACCGGCTGACCGGCTATTTCACCGCCGCCCCCGCCGCGCCGAAAGCCGGCGGCACGCCACCGGCGGGCTCCACGGCGGAAGCGAGCCAGCTGCGCAAGGTGGTGGCGGAGGGGCATGTCGTCGTGACGACGCAGACCGATGTCGCGACCGGCGATCACGGCGTCTATCATCCGGCCACCGGAATCGCGGTGCTCACCGGCAATGTCCACATCACCCACGGCCCGAACGAGCTTGCCGGCCACATCGCCCAGGTCAACATGAAGACCGGGGTGGCGACGCTGGTCTCCGCTCCCGGCCATCGGGTGGAGGGCCTCATCCTGCCGGACTCGGCGCCGGCCGCAAAACCCGGTGCCGCGAAATCGCCGCAATCGGGCGCCAGAGCGAAATGATGAAGGAGCAGCTTCGCGTCATCGAGGGCGGCGTTCGCGAACGCTTCCCCGTTCCCGGCACTCTGGCCGAGCAGGGGCTGGTCGCGCGTGGCCTCGGCAAGAGTTTCCGCAAGCGTCCCGTGGTGCGCAACGTCTCGGTCACGCTGCGGCGCGGCGAGGCCGTCGGGCTGCTCGGCCCGAACGGCGCCGGCAAGACCACGACCTTCTACATGATCGTCGGGCTGATCCAGCCGGATTCCGGATCGATCATGCTCGACGGCGCCGATATCTCGACCCTGCCGATGTATCGCCGCGCGCGGCTCGGCATCGGCTACCTGCCGCAGGAAGCCAGCGTGTTCCGCGGCCTGACGGTCGAACAGAACATCACCGCCGCCCTCGAGGTGGTGGAGAACGATCCCGACCGGCGCGAGGCCATGCTGGATGCCCTGCTCGCCGAATTCGGCATCTCGCACCTGCGCCGCACGCCGGCACTTGCTCTCTCTGGCGGCGAGCGCCGGCGGGTCGAGATCGCCCGCGCGCTGGCCACCGGGCCGAGCTACATCCTGCTCGACGAGCCGCTCGCCGGCATCGACCCGATCGCGGTCGGCGAGATCCGCGACATGGTGGCCCAGCTCAAGCAGCGCGGCCTCGGCGTGGTCATCACCGACCACAATGTCCGCGAGACGCTGGAAGTGATCGACCGCGCCTATATCCTGCACGAGGGCCATGTCCTCATGGAAGGCGCGCCGGACGAGGTGGTGGCGCATCCCGAGGTCCGCCGCGTCTATCTCGGCGACCGCTTCATGCTCTGACCCGCCCCGCCGCCACGCGGATGGCGCGCATGCGGCGACAAAACTTGTCACGCCCGCCCCGATGGGCTAGGCGAACCCTGCCGGCACCCCTGGAGGCCGGTTTTTTTCATTGAGTTCATGGAGCGAAGAATGGCCAAGTTCGAGACCATTGCGGCCGAGGATCGCGCGCGGGCCGGCAAGGGGGTGGCGCGGGCGACACGGCGGGCCGGCAAGGTGCCGGCGGTGATTTACGGGGCGAAGCAGGAACCCACCCTGATCGCGCTCGACCCGCGCATCGTGCTGCGCGAGATGAAGCGCGGCGGCTGGCGCTCGCGCCTCTACGAGATCGAGACCGCTTCGGGCAAGGCCCGCGCGCTGATGCGCGACATCCAGCTGCATCCGGTCACCGACCAGCCCGAGCATGTGGACTTCCAGCGCCTCGCCGCCGGCGAGCCGGTTCGGGTGGCTGTGAACGTCAACTTCCTCAACGAGCTGATCTCGGTCGGCATGAAGCGCGGCGGCGTGCTGAACGTCGTGCGCCACGCCGTCGAGGTGCTGTGCGACCCGGATCACATCCCCGATCATTTCGAGGCGGATCTCGGCCCGCTCGACATCAACGACAATATCCGCTGGTCCGACCTCAAGGGCACCGGCGAGGCGAAGCCGACCATCACCGACCGTGACTTCGTGATCGCGACCATCGCGCCGCCGACCGTGGTGGCCGAGGCGGCCCCGGCCGAGGGCGCCGCCGCCGCGCCGGCCAAGGGTGCCGCCAAGGGCGCTGCCAAGGGCGGCAAGAAGTAATATCGCGGAACCCTCGCCATGAAGCTGTGGGTCGGCCTCGGCAATCCCGAACCCGGGATGGCGCGGAACCGTCACAATATCGGCTTCATGGCGATCGACGTGATCGCCGACCGCCACGGCTTCGCGCCGTGGCGGAAGCGCTTTTCCGGCCTGGTGAGCGAGGGCAGCATCGGCGGCGAGAAGATCGTCGCCCTCAAGCCGCTGACCTACATGAACGAGTCGGGCCGCGCGGTGCAGCCGGCCAGCGCCTTCTTCAAGCTGCCGCCAGACGCCGTCACCGTCTTTCATGACGAGCTCGACCTGATCCCCGGCAAGGTGCGGGTGAAGCGCGGCGGCGGCGCGGCCGGCCATAACGGCCTGCGCAGCATCGACCGCACGCTCGGCACCCAGGATTACTGGCGTGTCCGCCTCGGCATCGGTCATCCGGGCGACAAGGCGCGGGTGCACGGCCATGTGCTCGGCAATTTCGCGAAGACGGACGAGGACTGGCTGGTCGACACGCTCGAAGCCGTCTCCGACGCCGCCCCCCTGCTCGCCGCCGGCAAGCCGGAAGATTTCATGACGAAAGTCGCCCTCCTGACCAAGGACACCGCCTGAGATGGGTTTCAACTGCGGCATCGTCGGCCTGCCCAATGTCGGCAAGTCGACCCTGTTCAACGCGCTGACCGCGACCGTCGCGGCGCAGGCGGCGAATTATCCGTTCTGCACGATCGAGCCGAATGTCGGCCGCGTCGCCGTGCCCGACCCCAGGCTCGACGTGCTGGCGAAGATCGGCAAGTCGGTGAAGACCGTTCCCACCAGCCTCGAATTCGTCGACATCGCCGGCCTCGTGCGCGGGGCGGCGAAGGGCGAGGGTCTCGGCAACCAGTTCCTCGCCAATATCCGCGAGGTCGATGCCATCATCCACGTGCTGCGTTGCTTCGAGGATGACGACATCACCCATGTCGAGGGGCATATCGACCCGCTGCGCGATGCCGACACGGTCGAGACCGAGCTGATGCTGGCCGATCTCGAAAGCCTGCAGAAGCGCGTGCCCAACCTGCAGAAGAAGGCGCGGGGCAACGACCGCGCCGCCGCCGCCGAGCTCGCCCTGATCGAGCCGCTTCTGAAAGTCCTCGAAGACGGAAGGCCCGCCCGCACCGCGATTCCCGCTGGCGAGGAGGAGGCGGTGCGCCGGCTGCAGCTGCTCACCGCCAAGCCGGTTCTTTATGTCTGCAATGTCGAGGAAGCCTCGGCCGCGACCGGCAACGCGCAGTCGGCCCGCGTCGCCGAGATGGCGGCGGCGCACGGGGCGGCGCATGTCATCGTCTCCGCCGCGATCGAGGCCGAGGTGGCGCAGCTTCCGGCCGGCGAGCGCGAGGAATTCCTCGAAGGCCTCGGCCTCGCCGATTCCGGGCTCGACCGGGTGATCCGCGCCGGCTACGACCTGCTCGGCCTGATCACCTATTTCACCTGCGGCCCGAAGGAGACCCGCGCCTGGACGATCACGCGCGGCACCGCCGCCCCCGCCGCGGCGGGCGTGATCCATGGCGATTTCGAGCGCGGTTTCATCGCCTGCGAAACCATCGCCTATGACGACTACGTCGCCTGCAACGGCGAGGCCGGCGCGCGCGAGGCCGGCAAGCTGCGAATCGAGGGGCGCAACTATATTGTCCAGGATGGCGACGTCCTGCTGTTCCGCTTCAACGTCTGACCCGGCCCGCGCCTGATGGCGCTGGTCTCCGTCCTGCTGCCCTACGCGTTCGATGCCGCCTTCACCTATGAGGCGCGCGAGGCGCCGCCGCCGGGCGCCGTCGTCACCGTGCCGCTCGGCCGGCGCATCGTGCATGGCGTGGTGTGGGACGACGTGCCGGAGCCGGGCATCGCGCCGGCCCGGCTGAAGACGCTGCACGCCGTTATCGCCACCCCTGCCCTGCCCGGTCCGCTCCGCCGCTTCATCGACTGGGTCGCGCAGTACACCATGGCGCCGCGCGGCGAGGTGCTCGCCCTCGCCCTCAAGACCG
>NZ_AFPR01000078.1:0-2734 GCF_000219295.1 Acidiphilium sp. PM | reverse complement strand
ACGCTGCACGCCAGCACGCGCCGCGCGCGGCGGCTTCGGGCGCCCCGCGCTGGCCGCGCGCCATCTCACCTGGCGCAACCGGGTGCGGGACGTGTCCTACGAGGTCATGCCCGGCGAGGTGGTCGGCCTGGCCGGCCTGCTCGGCTCCGGCCGCACCGAGACGATGAAGGCGAGTTTCGGGATCGAGACGCCGGGTGCCGGCACGGTCGAGGTCGGCGGCCGGCCGCTGCCCGCCCCCGCGCCGGAGCGGTCGATTGCCGCCGGCCTCGCCTTCCTGTCGGAAGACCGGCGGGCGGAGGGGATCTTTCCGAAGCTCTCGGTCGCGGAGAACCTGACGGCCTGCGCGCTGCGGCGCATCTCCCGCTACGGCTTCGTCTCCCGCCGCCGGCAGGCCGAAATGGTGGCCGAGTTCGTCCGCCTGCTGGGGATCAAGACGGCGGGCGCCGAAGCGCCCATCACCTCGCTTTCGGGCGGCAACCAGCAGAAGGTCCTGCTGGCCCGCTGCCTCGCCACCGACCCGCGCGCCATCATGCTCGACGACCCGACGCGGGGGATCGATGTGGGCGCCAAGGCCGAGGTGCACGACGCGATCCGCCGCCTGGTCGAGCGCGGCCTCGGCGTGCTGGTGACGTCTTCGGAAATGGAGGAGCTGATGGTGCTGGCCGACCGGCTGGTGATCCTCGACGAGGGACGTGTCGCGGACACGATGGAAACCGCCGGCGCCGGCGTGCAGGATGTGCTCGACCGGCTGGCCGCCCCGCACGAGCGGGCGGGAGCATGAGCGCCGTCATGAACAGGCCGTCCCGCCTTGCCGGGCTTGCGGCGCGCGCCGGCCACGACACGCCGGCGGCGATGCTGCGCGCGCAGAGCGTCTACATCGCCTTCGCCCTGCTGGTGATCGTCGACCTGATCTTCACGCCGGGGTTCCGCAACCCGATCGTGATCCGCAACCTGCTGTTCCAGGCCGCGCCGATCATCCTCATCACGCTCGGGCAGAGCCTGGCGATCGGCACGCGGGGGATCGACCTGTCGGTCGGCTCGTCGATGGCGCTCGCCGCATCGGTGATGGCCCTGGCGCTGCCGGGCGGCGCGGGTGTTTCCGTCGTCGCGGCGCTGGGCACCGGCCTCGCGGTGGGCCTGCTGAACGGCGCGCTCATCGCCTTCCTCGACATCAATCCGCTGATCTCGAGCCTGGCGCTGCTGGTCACCGCCCGCGGCCTGGCCGAGGCGCTGCTGGACGGATCGCGCGTGTCGCTGCCCACGGGCGGGGTGTTCGACTGGCTCGGCATCGGCGCCGTGTCGCTGGTGCCGATGGTCGCGATCATCGCCCTCGCGCTGGCCGCCACGGTCGCCCTCGTCGTGCGCACCACCGTCTTCGGGCGCAGCCTCGTCTTCATCGGCGCCAACCAGGCGGCGGCGGTGATCGCCGGCATCAAGGTGCGGCGGACGCTGTTCGCCGTCTATGCGGCGAGCGGCCTGCTCGCGGGGCTTGCCGGCCTGTTCGCCGCCGCCCGGCTCGGCGCGGCGGATCCCAACTATATCGGGCTGAATTTCGAGCTTGACGCGATCGCCGCGGCCGTGATCGGCGGCACGCCGCTCTCCGGCGGCCGGGTCTCGATCGCCGGTGGCGTCTTCGGCGTCCTGCTGCTGCAGGTCCTGGGAGCGAGCTTCATCATGAACGACATCAATTTCAGCTACGCGCAGATCCTCAAGGCGGCCTTCATCGTCGCCGCGCTGTACCTGCAGCGGGCCGGCGGATGAGCGGCGCGCCAGCCGCCGGTGCGGGCATCGCGGCACCGGACACCGAACGCCGCGCGCGGATCATCGCGCTGATCCGGTCGCGCGGCGCCATCGTGGTCCTCGCCATCGCCGCGGTCATCGCCAGCGCGGTCTTCCCGTATTTTGCGACGGTCAACAATTTCGAGAATATCGGCGTCGCGGCGAGCTTCGTCGGCCTGGTGACGATCGGCCAGACCTTCGTGATCATTCTCGGCGGGTTCGACCTGTCTGTCGGCTCGGTCATCGGCCTCGGCTCGGTGCTGGCGGCCTATGCGGTGCCCTATGGCTGGGTGCCCGCCCTGCTGGTGCCCTGCCTGGCGGGCGCGGCGGTCGGGCTGATCGACGGGCTGCTGATCGCCCGCGCCGGCATGGCGCCGTTCATCGTCACGCTCGCCGCCCTGCTCGGCGTGCGCGGCCTCGACCTCGTCCTGGCCAGGAGCAGCATGGTCATCGTCCACCCCGGCCTGTTCGGCCAGATCGCCAACGGCACGTTGCTCGGGGTCGGCAACCTGATCTGGATCCTGCTCGCCGGCTTCGCGCTGGCGGCGCTGGTGCTGAACCGGTCGCGCTTCGGCGTCGCCGTGTTCGCGATCGGCGGCAACGAGGAGGCGGCGCGGATGCTCGGCGTCCCGGTCGCCACCGTCAAGGTCGCGACTTACGTGCTGTCGGGCACGCTGGCGGGCCTCGCCGGCGCGCTGCTGGGCGCGCATCTCTCCTCCGGCCTGTCGACGGCGGGGCAGGGCGACGAGTTGCGCTCGATCGCCGCCGCCGTCATCGGCGGGGTGCTGCTGACCGGCGGCGTCGGCACCATGGCCGGCGCCCTCTCGGGCGTGCTGCTGCTCGGCGTCATCGAGAACGTCATCGACCAGATCGGCAATCTCAGCTCGTATTACCAGAACCTCGCCTCCGGCCTCTTCCTGCTGGTCGCCGTCCTGATCCAGACTGGGCTGGTGCG
>NZ_AFPR01000079.1:0-3777 GCF_000219295.1 Acidiphilium sp. PM | reverse complement strand
CCGCCGCGGCGATCGCGGTCGCCAACGCCCCCGCCGCCACCGGCGGCTTCCTCGGCGCCACGCCGCACGGCCGCAACCCCGGCTCGGTCCGCGCCTTCATCGACTTCCAGAACGACGTCACCGCGAAGGACATCTCGCTCGCCCTGCGCGAGGGCTTCCGCTCGGTCGAGCACGTCAAGCGCTACACCACCAACGGCATGGCGACCGACCAGGGCAAGCTCTCCAACATGAACGCGCTCGGCATCATGTCGGCCGAGCTCGGCCGCCCGATCCCCGAGATCGGCACCACCACCTTCCGCATGCCCTACACGCCGGTCCCCTTCGGCTATTTCGCCGGCTACGCCCGCGGCGCGCTGTTCGAGCCCGAGCGCCACACCCCGATCCACGACTGGGCGGCGGAACAGGGCGCGGTGTTCGAGGATGTCGGCATCTGGAAACGCGCCCGCTACTTCCCGCGCGGCGGCGAGACGATGCGCAGCGCCGTCGCCCGCGAATGCCGCGCCGTGCGCGCCAGCGTCGGCATCTTCGACGCCTCGACCCTCGGCAAGATCGAGGTCGTGGGGCCGGACGCCGCCGAGTTCCTCAACCGGATGTACGTCAACGCCTGGACCAAGCTGAAACCCGGCCGCCTGCGCTACGGCGTGCTGCTGCGCGAGGACGGGTTCGTGATCGACGACGGCGTGATCGGCCGCCTGTCCGACACCCGCTTCCACGTCACCACCACCACCGGCGGCGCCCCGCGCGTCCTCGCCATGATGGAGGACTACCTGCAGACCGAGTTCCCCGAGCTCGATGTCTGGCTCACCTCCACCACCGAGCAATACGCGGTCATCGCCGTCCAGGGCCCCCGCGCGCGCGACGTGATCGCCCCGCTCGTCGAGGGGGCGGACATCTCCGGCGCCGCCATGCCGCACATGAGCATGGTCGAATGCCGCGTCGCCGGCATCCCGGCCCGGCTCTTCCGCGTCAGCTTCACCGGCGAGCTCGGCTTCGAGATCAACGTCCCCGCCGATTACGGCCGCGCCGTCTGGGAGGCGGTGTTCGACGCCGGCCGCCGGCACGACATCACCGCCTACGGCACCGAGACGATGCACGTTCTGCGCGCCGAGAAGGGCTACATCATCGTCGGCCAGGAGACCGACGGCACGGCGACGCCCGGCGATGTCGGCCTCGCCTGGGCGATCGGCAAGGCGAAGCCCGATTTCGTCGGCAAGCGCGCGCTCGACCGCGCCGCCTTCGCCGGCCAGACCGGGCGCAAGCAGCTCGTCGGACTGTTCACCGAGCCCGGCGATATCGTGCTCGAGGAAGGATCCCACCTCGTCGCCGATCCCAGCCGGCCGCCGCCCGCCGAGATCCTCGGCCACGTCACCTCCGCCTACTGGAGCGAGACGCTCGGCCGCTCCATCGCCCTCGCCCTGGTGCGTGGCGGGCGCGACCGCATCGGCGACACGCTGCACGTGAAACTCGCGGACCGCGCGATCCCGGTCCGCCTCACCGATCCGGTATTCTACGACCGTGAAGGAGCCAGGCTCGATGGCTGACGTGATGCAGACCCGCCTCGCCTCCCCGCTCGCCGGCCTCGTCGGCGACCGCCGGGTGCGCGAGATGCCCCGCGCCACGCGCGTCTCGCTGCGCGTCAAGCCGGCCGCCGTCGAGGCCGCCGGCGCGGCGCTGGGGGTCGATCTCGCCCTCGGGATGAACCGCGCCACCGAGTCCGGCGCCCGCACCGCGATCCGCCTCGGACCGGACGAGTTCCTGCTCCTCGCCCCCGTCGCCGACACCTGGGAGACGTTCGAAGCCGCCCTCGCCGGGGCTCTCACGCCGCGCGACTACGCGCTGGCCGACATTTCCCACCGCCAGCTCGGCGTCTCGATCGAGGGGCCGGACTGCACGGCGATGCTCAACGCCCTCTGCCCGCTCGATCTCGACCTCGCCGCCTTCCCCGTCGGCATGGCCACCCGCACCCTGTTCGGCAAGGCCGACATCGTGCTCTGGCGCACCGCCGAAACCCGCTTCCACATCGAGGTCTGGCGCTCCTTCGCCCCCTATCTCTGGGGCCTTCTCGCCGCCATCGGGCGGGAGTATCCCGACTAGGGCTTCCCCCGGCCGGATCGACCCATCCGGCCGGACCAGGCGGCCAGCCCCATCAAGCAACAGAAGCATCAAAGCATGATCAGCGTCTTCGACCTGTTCAAGATCGGCATCGGCCCGTCCTCGTCGCACACCACCGGGCCGATGCGCGCCGCGCACCGCTTCGCCGCGACTCTCGCCGAGGCCGATCTGCTGCCCCGCACCGCGCGCGTCACTGTCACCCTGCTCGGCTCGCTGGCCTGGACCGGCAAGGGTCACGCGACCGACAAGGCGGTGATCCTCGGCCTGTCCGGCGAGGCGCCCGAAACCGTCGACCCCGACCGGGCGGACGCCCTGGTCGCCGCCGTCGCCGCGGCGCGCCGCCTCACCCTCGCCGGCCGGCACGAGATCGGCTTCGACCCGGCGGCGGACCTGGTCTTCGATTTCGAAACCGCCGCCCCCCGCCACCCCAACACGCTGGAACTCACCGCGCACGACGCCGCCGGCACCCTCCTCGCCCGCGAGCGCTGGTGCTCGGTCGGCGGCGGCTTCGTGCTGCGCGAGGACGAACCGGCCGATCTCGGCGCCATCACCGACGACGTGCCCCACCCCTTCGCCACCATGGAAGAGCTGCTGCGCATCGGCGCGGCGACCGGCCTGTCCATCGCCGCGATCGTCCGCGCCAACGAAACCGCGCTGCGCCCGCCGGAGGCGGTCACCGCCCATATCGACCTGGTCATCGACGTGATGATGAGCGCCATCGAGCGCGGCCTCGCCGCCGAGGGCATGCTCCCCGGCAGCCTGCGCGTCACCCGCCGCGCCCGCGCCCTGCGCGCCCGGCTGGAGGCCGATTCCAGCCGCAACGATCTCGCACCCCACGAGCCGATGGACTGGGTCAGCCTGTTCGCGATGGCGGTGAACGAGGAGAACGCCGCCGGCGGGCGCATCGTCACCGCGCCGACCAACGGCGCCGCCGGCGTCATTCCCGCCGTGCTGCGCTACTATCGCGACAGCTGCCCCGGCGCCAGCCGCGCCGGCCTGCACGATTTCATCCTCACCGCCACCGCGATCGGCGGCCTGTTCAAGACCAACGCCTCGATTTCCGGCGCCGAGGTCGGCTGCCAGGGCGAGGTCGGCGTCGCCGCCTCGATGGCCGCCGCTGGCCTCGCCGCCGCCCGCGGCGCGACCAACGCGCAGATCGAGAACGCCGCCGAAATCGCCATGGAACACCATCTCGGCATGACCTGCGATCCGGTCGGCGGCCTGGTGCAGATCCCCTGCATCGAGCGCAACGCCTTCGGCGCGATCAAGGCGATCAGCGCCGCCTCCCTCGCCGCCCGCGGCGACGGCTCGCACCGCGTCTCGCTCGATCAGGTCATCGCCACGATGCGCCAGACCGGCGCCGACATGAACACGAAATACAAGGAAACCTCGCTCGGCGGCCTCGCCGCCAATTTCATCGAGTGCTAGAGCACTTTCCGATCCGGATGGATCGGATGTCGCGCTCTGCCACATCGATGAAGCGGGCATCATCCCGCAGGATCGGAAGGTGCTCCGGGCGTCAGGCCTTGCGGGGCCTGAACCGCGCCACGAACTCGAGGATCGCCGCCGCCGCCTCGTCCGGCGCCGGCCGCAGCATCACCCGCCCGCCGGCATCCCGCGTCTCGCTCACCGCCTGCAGCCGCGCCTCCGCCGAACCGCCGCCGC
>NZ_AFPR01000080.1:0-17488 GCF_000219295.1 Acidiphilium sp. PM | reverse complement strand
GCCGCTCGCTCACCGGCACCAAGGCGCCGGAGAAGCAGGCGGACCCGATCCTCGTCCACCCCGATGTGCGGCGGATGCTGCTGACCAGCCGCGCCTATATCGAGGGCTGCCGGGCGCTGGCCGGCTGGGTCGCGCGCGAGCTGGAAATCCTCGAGAAGTCTGATGACGGTGATGCGCAGCAGGCGGCCGACGATTTCGCCTCGCTGATGACGCCGGTGGTCAAGGCGATGTTCACCGATCTCGGTTTCGAGATCGCCTCGCTCGCGGTGCAGACCTATGGCGGCCATGGCTATATCCGCGATCACGGCATCGAGCAGTATGTGCGCGATGCGCGGATCGCGATGCTCTACGAGGGGACCAACGGCATCCAGGCGCTCGACCTCGTCGGCCGCAAGCTGCCGCAGGATGGCGGGAGACTGCTGACCCGTTTCCTCGATCCGGTCCTCGAATTTATCGACGCGCATCAGGATAACGACGCCCTCGCCGAGTTCCTGCCCGCGCTGTCGCAGGCGCTGGAGCATGTGCAGGAAGCGACTGGCCTCATCATGGAAGGTGCGATGACCAATCGCGACGAGGTGGGGGCGGCGTCGGTCGACTATCTCCGCCTGTTCGGCCTCGCGTCACTCGCCTTCGTCTGGGCCCGCATGGTCGCGGTGGCTGCCCCCAAGGCCGGGGAGGAGGGCGAGGCCGCGCAGTTCTACCGCGCCAAGGTGCAGACCGCGAAATTCTTCATGGAACGCCTCCTGCCGCAGACCGGCGCGCTGCTCGCCGCGATCCGGTCGGGCGCTGCGACCATGATGGAATTCGAGGACGCCGCGTTCTGATCGGCTCGCTGCCGCCCGGTCACCTGGCCGGGCGGCCATAAAGCCCCGTTATCGTGGCGCTGGCCAGCGCGTCCCGCGCCAGCGCCCGGCGGAGCGCGCCATAGGACGCCAGGGCCGCCGCCGGCAGCCGGTTAACCCGCAGCGCGTAGACTGTCAGATGATAGTGATGCGGCGGATCGCCGACCGGCGGGCAGGGCCCCTGGTAGCCATGAATGTTGCCGCTGCCGATGCCCTGAACCGCGCCGCGCGGCAGCGCGCCGCCCCGGCTCCCGGAACCCGCCGGCAATGAAGTGACGCGCGCCGGAATATCCGCCACGATCCAGTGCCAGTAGCCTTTGCCCTGCCGGGCATCGGAATCGAACAGCGTGACGGCGTAGCTCCGCGTGCCCGCTGGCGCGCCGCTCCAGGCGAGGGCGGGGCTGACATCGTCGCCAGTGCAGCCGAAGCGGTTGAAGACCTGGGCGGCCGCGATGGTTCCGCCATCGCGAAACGCGCCCGATCGCAGGGAAAATCCGCTGGCGCGCGCCGTTCCGGCCAGGGCCATCAGCGCCAGTGCGAACGAAACCGGCCGTTTCATCGGCATCATCCTCAGCGTTTCGAGCCCCGCCGCAGTAGCCAGAGCGGCAACGGCAGGGCGGCGAGCAGGAACAGCCAGAGCAACGGGAATGTGGCCGAAAGCCCGCCGTCTTCAAGATCCACCCACAGGCGCACCGGCATGCCCTGCGGGAAGTAGGCGAAGATCAGCACGATGCCGAGTTCGCCCACCCCGCGCACCCAGGCCAGCGCGAGGGCGGCGCCGAGCCCGTCGCGCGCCATCGGCAGGGTGATGTGGCGGAAGATCTGCCGGCGGGAGACGCCGAGGGTCAGCGCAGATTCGGCCAGTTCGGCGGGTATCTCGGCGAACGCGCCGCGTGCCGCGACCACATAGGTCGGCAGGCCGGCATAGATCCCCGCGATCAGCAGCGCCGGCGGATTGTTGGTGATGATCCCGCCGAACCGTTCGAGTAGGATGCCGACCGGGCCGATCGGGCCGTAGAATGCGGCGAGCAGGATGCCGAGCGCGAGCGGCGGGGTAAGCAGCGGCAGCAGCAGGAAGACTTGCGCCCCGTCGCGCATCCGTCCCTTGCCGGTTGCCAGCCAGTAGGCGAGTGGCGTTCCCAGCACCGCAATCACGGCCAGGGCCGCCAGCCCGTAGGCCAGCGAAATCGCCACCGATCTGCCATCCGCGCTGGACAGGGCGAATTTGCGCCAGTCGGTCATGATGAACAGACCAGCGAAGGGGCAAGCGAGCAGCAGCAGCACCAAGCCGCGCAGCAGGGCCCCGAGGCGTGCTCCGGTCAGACCGGCCCGCCCAGCGGCGGGTTGTAGCCGTATCGTGCGAACAGTTCCTGTCCCTTGCGGCTTTGCAGCAGTGAAACGAAGGCCCGTCCCGCCTCCGGGTTCCGGGCGTTGCGCGGCACGCACGCATAGAAGACGAGTGGCTGCGTGTGCAAGGTCTGCCTGCGGCCCTTTACCGTCAGCGAGATCGCGGCGCGGGAATACCAGTCCGCCACCATCGCCGGATCGCTGAGGTTGATCTGCCGGGGCAGTGCGAGGAACGGCAGCTTGAGCGACTTCACGCCGCTTTCGTAGCCGATCGTGGCATCCACCGCGCCGCTGTCGATTCGCGAGAGAAGCGATGGTTCGGGGAAGATCTGCGCGGGGTTCACCGGCCTGCCGAGCACGCGCCGGATCAGGTCCGGCTTGTGATAGTAGCGCTGGGCGAGATCGAAGGTGAACAGCACGTTGCGGCCCTGCGGGTCGGTGCGCGGGTCGGTGCGGCCGAAGTGCAGGCCGGGCTTTTCGAGGATGTCGAACCAGTGCGCTCCGGCATCGGCCGCCTCGAAATCCTTGCGGAAGCGCGAGTGGGGCGACCAGGCCAGCACCATCGCCGTGCTCGCCACCGGCACCGCATGCCCGACCAGCCCGGCCTTTTGCAGCACCTCGATCGGCCCGCTCGTGATCGAAATGAAGGCGTCAGCCTGCAGCGTCTTCGCGGCGATGAGGTGGGCGAGGCCGAACGCGCCCCGCCCGATGCCGTGAAACCGCTCGCTGGTCTCAGCCGTGAAGGCGGGCCCGAGCGCCCGGTCCATCAGCAGCCCCATCGAACCCGCATAGGCGATGGTTGCCGCGCGCCCCGCGGCGCGGCCGGTGACCGGCGCCAGCGCGGCCGCGCCCGCGAGCCGGGTGAATGCGCGTCGGGAAATCGCCATGTGCTGCTTCCTTTGGGGACGTAATTCCAGAATTCGGACTATCGATATGTTCATTAAGCGATATCGTCAATCCGCCATATCGGCACGCGGCAGTTTTCGTGGTGAAGTCGGGCGATGCAGACGCACGGAAAGACCGAACCGCTCACACTCCGCATCCGGGTGGTGCAGGGTGAGGATCTTCTCCTCGGCCCCGGTAGGGCGGACCTTCTCGCCTTCATCCGGGAAACCGGGTCGATCGCCGCCGCCGGACGGCGCATGGGGATGAGCTACAAGCGTGCCTGGCAACTAGCCGAGTCGATGAACTCCACCTTCCATGCCCCGTTGATCCTCGCAGCAAAGGGGGGGGTGGCGGGCGGCGGAGCCCAGCTCACGGAGCTTGGTGACGCCGTTCTGGCGGCCTATCGCGCGCTTGAGGCCGCGTCGCGCGCCGGTGGCGCCGCAGCATTGGCCATCCTTGCCGAGGCTCGGGCGCCGCTCTCGCAAGACCGTTAAGCATACGTAGCCGGCCGGAAATCTCGATCGGGTCCCTTTTCACCCGGCCGGGATTTACCTAAACTTTCATCGGAAAGGAGTGCGTGTCTTCCGCCTGCCCGAACGCCCCGAACAGCACCGTACCTCCGGCGCCCAGATCCTGGCGCTGCTGGGGTTTCTCGCGCTGGCGCTTCTGGTTGGTGCGGTCGGCGGCACGGCCACAGTGCCCAATGTGCACAGCTGGTACGATGTCCTGCCGCATCCCCCGGGCACGCCACCCGATTGGGTGTTCGGCCCGGTATGGACGCTGCTCTACATCGCCATGGCGGTCGCCGCCTGGCTGATCTGGCGTGGCCCGGACATCCTGACCCGCCAGCGTCGCGCACTACGTCTCTGGGGCTGGCAGCTTGCCGCCAACGCGCTCTGGTCGCCCGTCTTTTTCGCCCTTCATCGGCCGGATATCTCGTTTTTCGTAATACTCGTGCTCGACGGCCTGATCGTCATGACCATTGCCGTCTTTCGTCCGGTCAGCCGAATTGCCGCCGCATTGATGGTGCCCTATCTCGCCTGGTGTCTGTATGCGACCTATCTGAACGCCGGCTTCTGGTTTCTCAACCGATGATCGGCTAGACCGTCGGCCTGACCGCGAGGGAACCACGCCCGCCATGACCTATCGTTCTCAGCTTCATCTAGCCGCACTTGCCGTTCTGATGGCAGGGCTTGGTTTCGCCGCGCCTGCCAAGGCGCAGATGGCCGGTGGCGGCCTTGCCGGCGGTCTCGGTCCGATCGGCGGCGTCCCTCAGCCCCGCCATGAATCCCAATCGATCGCGCCGCCGGCTCTTCCGGGCGCATCGGCGGCGGGTAATGTTTCCGCCGGCCCGGTGACCGATACCGGCGGCGACCCGACCACGCTGCTGTTCAAGGCGATCAACCATGGCGACTATGCGCAGGCCCGCGCAGCGGTCAGCCGTGGCGCCAATCTCGATGCCCGGAACGCCCTCGGCGAAACGCCGATCGAACTTTCGGTTGAGCTGAATCGAAACCGCATCACCTTCATGCTGCTCTCGGCGCGGGCCGAGGAGCATCCGATGAGCGTTTCCGTCGCCTCCGCGCCGGTGGCCGCAGTCCCGCCGACGACGAGCAAAGGTTCGGCGCATGCGAAATCTCCGCCTTTTCACAAGGTTGAAGCAAAGCCCGCCGTCAGGCCCCTGACCATTTCCGGGGATCCTGGCCGGCCGGATCCGAGTGCCGGGTTCCTCGGCTTCGGCGGCAGCAACTGATCTGATCCGTCATATCCCGTTACATCGCGGGCACGTTTCGTTTACGCGCTCGTGAAAAGCTGTTAATCGGCTTGGGGGAGCTATGCACGATGATGCATGCATCCGCTCAATGACGGCGAGTGCAATAATTTTTAGGGAGATGACATGAACACCTTCAACCCGGCGCCTCTGGGCCTGTTCGGTTTTGCGCTTACCACATGGCTATTGTCGATGATCAATGCCGGGCTTCTCCCCGGAGCCGGTCTTGGCATGGTCCTCGCCATGGCCTTCGCCTTTGGCGGCTCGGCCCAGTTCGTGGCCGGCCTCGGCGAGATGAAAGTGGGCAATACCTTCGGCTTCGTGGCGTTCTGCTCGTACGGGGCTTTCTGGTGGTCCTTCGCGCTGTTCGTCGAAATCTTCGCCAAGGGCGTGCCGGGGGTGATGGTCGGCTGGTACCTGCTGGTCTGGGGCGCCTTCAGCTTCGTGATGTTCATCGGCACTTTCGCGCTGAACAAGGCCCTGCAGCTGATCTTCGGCTTTTTGACCGCGACCTTCATCCTGCTCGCGCTGAACGACCTGCTCGGTGCGGCGGCGCTGGGCGAGTTCGGCGGCTATCTGGGCCTCGTCACCGCGGTACTCGCCTTCTATCTCGGTGCGGCAGGCATCATCAATGGCGCGCATGGCAAGGAAATCCTGCCGATCGGCGCCAAGGCCTGACGATCGACATCCTTGGCCCTGTCAGCGGAGCCGGCGCAAGCCGGCTCCGCTTTTCGTATCTGCTCGACTGACCACGAATCGGTGACTTCACGGCCATTGGCGCGGCAGGACGTTTGGAGTATTCATAAACTGGACGGGTATCGATAGCTCCGGGCGAGAGATCTCCACCGATCTGTCGTCCGCCATTGATCGTTCTGATCCGATGGAACCAGTCCCTTGGCGGGGATCGCCATAGCGAGGAAGGATACGGATTATGGGTGGTTTGAGCATCTGGCACTGGCTGATCGTCCTGGCGGTCGTGCTGCTCCTGTTCGGAACGGGCCGGGTCGGCAACCTGATGGGTGAGCTCGGCAAGGGCATGAAGGCGTTCAAGAACAACATCGCCGATGACCAGCCGGCGAAGGATGCCTCGATGCTGGAGCAGCAGACCCGCGCGCCGGAGGCCAATGCCGGCCAGAAGGCCGGGCAGGGCAAGGTCTGAGGCGCGGGACATGGGATTCGATTCGCCCGTTCACTGGCTGATCGTCATCGCCGTCATCGCGCTCCTGTTCGGCGGGTCGCGCGTCGGCAACCTGATGGGCGAGCTCGGCAAGGGCATCAAGGCCTTCAAGCAGAACATGAGCGACGCCGATTCGGCGAAGCCCGCCCCGGCCGCGAAGTCCGAGCCTGACGTCCAGAACCGGATCGCCGACTCGTCCGCGCCGGCGGCCGAAAAGGCCCCCGAGCCGGCCGATACCGCGCGGCACTGACCGGAACCGCACAGGCATGACGGTGACCCTGGCCGCCGGGCCGGCCGAAGCCGGCGATGTCCTCGCGTCCCGCGCGCGTGAACTGGTCGCCATCGGGGCGCGGATGGATGCCAGGGGTTGGGTGCCCGCGTCCGCCGGCAATCTCTCGGCACGATGCACCGCCGACAGCATCGCGATCACCCGCAGTGGCGTTCACAAGGGACGGCTCGAAGCCGCCGACATCATCGAAGTCTGGCTCGACGGCACGCCGCTTCGCGCCGGCGACCGGCCCAGCGCCGAAACCCAGCTGCATTGCCAGGTTTACGAGCGGCTCCCGGCGGCCGGGGCGGTGCTGCATGGCCATTCGGTCGCCGCAACCGCTCTCACCCTCGCGGACAATTCCCCAGGGATCGTTCTTGAAGGCTACGAGATCCTGAAGGCTTTCCCGGGCATTGCGACCCACGAGACCCGGATCGTCCTGCCGGTTTTCGATAACGACCAGGACATGCGTCGGCTTGCCGCGGCAATCGCGCCCGCCTTCGCGGCGCCGCCGATCGGGTATGTCCTGCGTGGCCACGGCATCTACGCCTGGGGCGAGGATGTCGAGCGCTGTTTCTGGCGGCTCGAAGCCCTGGAGTTCCTGCTGTCCTGCGAATGCGAACGGAGACGGATGAGATGAGCACGCTGCGGATTTTCGACGACGCGAACCCCGATGCGCCCCTGGTTGCCACGTCGGACGCGGCGCGGATGGCGGCTGAACTCAAGTCCATCGGTGTGCGCTTCGAGCGGTGGGAAAGCCCCGTCGCCATCGCGGCGGACGCCTCGCCCGAGGAAATCCTTGAGGCGTATCGCCCGTATCTCGATCGGCTGATGGGCGAAACCGGCGCCGGCTCGGCCGACGTCATCAAGATGACGCCGGACCACCCGCAGGCCGGCACCCTTCGGGAGAAGTTCCTCAACGAGCACATCCACACCGAGGATGAAGTCCGCTTCTTCGTGCGCGGCTCCGGCCATTTCGTCATGCACCTCGACGGCAAGGTCTACGACGCATACTGCACCGAGGGCGATCTGATCTCGGTCCCCGCCAACACCCGCCACTGGTTTGATGCCGGTTCCACGCCGGACTTCATCGCGCTTCGGATTTTCACCGACACCTCCGGCTGGGTCGCGCATTTCACCGGCGACCAGATCAGCGCCCGCTTTCCGGTTGCCGCCTGAACCGGCCATTCTCACCGTGACCACAAGGCCCGAACTCGTGCTCCTCGACATCGAGGGCACGATCGCCCCGATCAGCTTTGTCCATGATGTGCTGTTCCCCTATGCGCGCGCGCGGCTTGCCGGTTTCGTTGCGGCACATGGCGACGAGCCCGAGATCGCGGCGGCGCTGGCCGAACTCGACGCCATCGCGCCGGGTGCGCCGCCAGTGGAAACACTGCTCGCGCTGATGGACCGCGATGCCAAGGTCGGCCCGCTGAAACTGATCCAGGGGCGGATCTGGGCCGAAGGTTTTGCCGAGGGAGCGCTGACCAGCCGTCTCTACCCGGATGTCGCGCCCGTTCTGCGCGCCTGGCACGGCAGCGGACTCCGGCTCGCCATCTATTCCTCGGGGTCCGAGGAGGCGCAGAGGTTGTTGCTCGGCCACACGCCGGATGGTGGCCTGACCGCGCTGTTCGAGCGGTTTTTCGACACGCGGATGGGCGGCAAGCGCGATGCCGCCAGCTATGCGGCCATCGCCCGGTCCATGGCCGTGGCGCCCGCTCACGTGCTGTTTCTCTCGGATGTCGCGGACGAACTTGCCGCCGCCGCGACCGCCGGCATCCAGGTCTGCCAGATCGTTCGCCCCGAGGATGGCACGATCGCGTCGGCCGATTACCCGACCGCGCCCGATCTTGCCGCGGTGGCCGCCGCCTTCGACCGTCCCGACCCCGCCTAGGAGCCGTGTAGATGAGCCCGATCGACCAACTCGCCGCCCGCGTGCCGAGGCGGCTGCGCGGTGAGGCTTGGCAATGCTTTGCTCTGGGCCTGCTCGCCGCTGTTGCGCTGCCGCCATTCTACCTCCTGCCGGTGCTCTGGTTCGTCGTGCCGGCGCTCCTGACCCGTCTCGCCCGTGCCGGCGGCTGGCGCCGCGCCGCCTGGCTCGGCTGGTGCTTCGGCTTCGGCTTCAACCTGCTCGGCCTGTTTTGGGTGACCGAGCCGATGCTGATCATGGCATCGAATTTCTGGTGGGCGGTGCCCTTTGCCGCGCCGGCGCTCGCTTTCGCAACCGCGTTCTACATGATCCTGCCGGCCCTTGCCGTCTTTGCCGTGCCGCAACGCAACCAGGCGGGCCGCCTCGCTGCCGTGCTGCTCTTCGCGGGGGCGCTGGTGCTATCCAATCTTGCGCAGGAATTCCTGTTCACCGGGTTCCCCTGGAACTATTGGGGAGCCGACTGGGCTTTTGCCGGCAGGCTGGGCCTTGCGATGATCCAGCCCGCCGCGATCGGCGGCATTTTTCTCCTGACCCTGCTGACGGCGCTCACCGCCGGGCTGCCGCTGCTCGGACGGCGCGGCTGGGCGGCGAGTGCGGTGCTGCTGGCTCTCTGGGCCGGCTTCGGCTTCGCGCGCACCTCTGCGGGCCCCGCGCCGCTGACCAGATACACCGTTGCATTGCTCCAGCCCGATTTCGCGGTCCCGGGAAGCTTCACCCAGCCCGCCCTGCAGGCCCGCTGGCGGCGTGACCTTGCGCTGACCCGCGAAGCCTTGGACAAGGCGGGCAAGGGACCGAACATCGTCGTCTGGCCCGAGACGGCGAGCCCCGCTCTGCTGCAGACCGACGCCGCGGCGCGCGCCGCGATTGCGGCCGTGGCCGGCAACACGCCCGTCCTTGCCGGCTCGTTCCGCCTGGCGGCTGATGGCAGCATGCGCAACTCGCTGGTCGCCGTGGAAGGAAAAGGGCCGGCCGTAGCGTGGTATGACAAGTGGAAGCTGGTGCCATTCGGCGAGTACACGCCAGCCTGGATTCCGCTAAAGGTCACGCCCGGCGGCGGATTCACGCCGGGCCCTGGTCCGCGCACATTGCATGTGCCCGGCATTCCATCGGTCGGACCGCTGATTTGCTACGAGTCGATCTTCCCGGGCATCATCACGGATCCCAAGGATCGTCCCGCCTGGTTGCTGAACATCAGCGACAACGCCTGGTTCGGTGACACAACCGGCCCGTACCAGGATTTTGCAACCACCCGCCTGCGGGCGGTGGAGGAGGGGCTTCCGATCGTCGTGGACACCAATTCCGGCATTTCCGCGGTGATCGGCCCGCATGGCCGGGTCGCGGGCACGCTCGGGCTCGACCGCGCCGGGATTCTGATTGGTAAACTTCCGGTTGCGCTTCCTGTCACACCCTTCGGCCGGTTCAGCGTGACCATGTCGGGCATTCTTGGCTTTTACACGATGGTTTTGGGTGTTGTGTGCTTGATTGTTTCAATAACCTTGATGTAAGTGACGGTTCGTAAACGCGTCTTAAAAATAATTCGAGCTTGTGTAATTGAGGCGTGGCCACTATTGTAGATAGTGGTTGTAGGGACGTGCCGCCGACCTCTGGTAGCGAAGTTCCGAAAATCAGAGTTTTTCTTAATTTTTGTACTTTAACCGGATTTGGCCAATCTTATGAGACGGCCCTGCGCTCTGAGATCGGTCATCAAACCCGACAGCGGCGAAAATGATGCACGGCGGCGTCGGTCATCATGTCCGCCCTGCCTTGTGCCCGGGGGCGGTGCCGGTTGATGTCGCTGAGGAATGAGACATGAATGCAAACGGTGGCGCCTCGAACGACCGCAGCGACCGGGATGGCCGGCCCAGCCCGATCGACGTGCATGTCGGGTCGCGAATCCGGCTCCGGCGCACGCTGCTCGGGATGTCGCAGGAAAAGCTCGGCGATGCGCTCGGCCTGACCTTCCAGCAGGTGCAGAAATACGAGCGCGGGGTGAACCGGGTCGGTGCGTCCCGCCTGTTCGATATTTCCCGCGTGCTCGATGTGCCGATCAGCTTCTTCTTCGACGACATGCCGGAGGGGATGAACGAAATGCCGATGTCCGGCCCGCGCGGGCGCAGCAACGGGCTGTCCGAGGCGCAGGAGCCGTTCGGCGTCGGCCTCGACGATCACATGACCAAGCGCGAGACGCTCGAACTGGTGCGCGCCTATTACCGGATCACCGAGCCCACCGTGCGCAAGCGCATGTTCGACCTGATCAAGTCGCTGGCCCCGGCCGATTCCTTCCCCACCGAATGAACCGGCCCCCGGTGGCGGCGCGTGCGCTTGTGAAGGCGCGAGTCTCTTCGCTACATTGCCACTCATGAGTGCAATGTCCCGCCCGTCGCCGATCATCGCCCCCAGCCTGCTTGCCGCCGATTTCGGACGCCTTCGCGAAGAGGTCGCCGCGGTGGAGCGTGCCGGGGCGCACTGGCTTCATCTCGACGTGATGGACGGTCATTTCGTGCCGAACATCAGTTTCGGCGCGCTGGTTCTCAATGCGCTCCGTCCGCACACGCGCCTCGCCTTCGACGTTCACCTGATGATCGCCCCGGCCGATCCGTATCTGGCCGATTTCGCGAAGGCCGGCGCGGATCACATCACTGTCCATGCCGAGGCCGGGCCGCATTTGCACCGCTCGCTGCAGACGATCCGCGCCCTCGGCCTGAAGGCCGGCGTCGCCATCAACCCCGCGACCCCGGCCGAGGCGGTGCGGCATGTGCTCGACCTCATCGACATCATCAACGTGATGACCGTCAATCCCGGCTTCGGCGGCCAGTCGTTCCTCGCCGGCCAGTTGCCCAAGATCGCCGAACTGCGCCGCATGGTCACTGAAGCCGGGCGCGACATCCGCATCGAGACGGATGGCGGCATCGATGCCGCCTCGGCGCCTCGCGCGCTCGAAGCAGGCGCCGATGTCCTCATTGCCGGCAGCGCGATCTTCGGCAAGCCGGACTATGCCGCGGCCATCGCCGCGCTAGGAACGGGCGATTGAAGCGGAGGGAATGATGCGCGGCGCGAGACAATGGGTTGCCCGGCTCGCCGCCCTCCGCGGTGGCAACGTTCCCGATGCCCCTTCGGTCGCCCTGCGAGATCCCTGGCCCGGCGAGCCTGCCCGCGGCGCGCGCATCATCAAGGGGGAAATCGAATACCAGAACGTCGTACGGCCGCTCCGGCCCGGCCTCTTTCACGAGAACGACGGCTCGCCGGTTTTCATCGCCCATATCCAGGGTTTCGTGTGGCTGCGCGATTTGCGGGCACTCGGCACCGACGCTGCCCGCAGCCGCGCGCGGGCCCTGATCGCCGACTGGATCGATTGTGAAGCCCTCCCGCCGGTGGCCTCGGCCCCCGAGGTTTCCGGCGCGCGCATCGCGGCGTGGCTCGGCCATTACGATTTCTTCGCCGCCTCGGCGGATGACGACTTCCGGCAGATGCTGATGGCCCGCCTCGTCGCCGATGCGAGGATGCTCTCGGCCAACCTCCCCGCCGAGGTGCGCGACGGCCGTGCCTTCACCGCGATCAAGGGACTGATCGCCGCGGCGGTCGCGCTGCCCGAGCACGGAGCGTTCATGCAGCGGGCCCTGCGCTTCCTCGTGCCGGAGATCGAGCGGCAGATCCTGCCCGACGGCGCGCATGTCGAGCGCAGCCCCGCCGCCCACTTTGCCGTGCTGCAGGACCTGACCGAAATCCGCGCGTTGCTGCAACTCGCGCGCGCCGAAGTGCCGCCGCAGCTTCCCGGCGCCATCGAGCGGATGGCGGTCGGGCTGCGGGCGCTGCGGCATGGCGATGGCGGCCTCGCCCTCTTCAACGGCACCAGCGAGGACTGGCCCAACCTGATCGACCTCGTGCTGAGCCAGGCCGGGCGCACCGGCCGCAGCGCCTCGGCCCTGGCCGGCGTGGGGTTTCACCGGCTTGCCGCCGGCCGGTCACTCGTCCTTGTCGATGCGGGGCCGCCGCCGGGGCCGGGCATCGACCGCTTTGCCCATGCCGGCACGCTCTCCTTCGAATTCTCGGTCGGGCGCGACCGGCTGATCGTGAATTGCGGCGCCGCCCCCGCGGCGTCGGGCGAGTGGCGCGACGCCCTGCGCAACACCGCCGCCCATTCGACGCTCGTCGTCGCCGACGTGTCCTCGTCCGAATTGCGTGACGAGGGACTCGGCCGCCGTCCCGCCCATGTCGAGGTGCAGCGCCAGGAGGCGAACGGCGCCCACTGGCTGGAGGCGAGCCATGACGGCTGGCAGAAACTGTTCGGCGCGGTGCATCGCCGCCGCCTCTATCTCGCGGAGAGCGGCGACGATCTGCGCGGCGAGGACAGTATCGAGGCCGACCAGCCGCAGCCCTTCACCCTGCGCTTTCACCTGCACCCGAACGTGACGGCGAGCATCCAGCAGGACGGGGAGGGGGCATTGTTGCGCCTGTCCTCGGGCCAGGGCTGGCGCCTGCGTGCCGGCGGCGCCACGCTGAGCATCGAGGACAGCATCTATTTCGGCGGACCCGAGCCGCGCCGCGCCGAGCAGATCGTGCTGACCGGAACGCCCGACGGTCCGCAACAGGTGAAATGGGCGCTGACCAGGATGGGCTGATTTCATGGCGCGCATCATGCTCACCGGCGGGGCCGGCTTCATCGGCTCGCATACCGCCGTCGTGTTGCTCGAACGCGGCTACGACATCGTCCTGCTCGACGATTTCTCCAACGCCGCGCGCGATGTGCCGGACCGGCTGCGCCAGATCACCGGCATCGCCATGCCGGTGATCGAGGCGGATATCCGCGATCCCGAGGCCATGCGCGCCGCCTTCGCCGCCTTCCCCGTCGATGCTGTCGTGCATTTCGCGGCGAAGAAGGCGGTCGGCGAGAGCGAGGCCGACCCGCTGCTCTATTTCGACGTCAACATCCTCGGCACGATCCGCCTGCTCGCCGCGATGCGCGATGCCGGGGTCGGCCGGCTGGTGTTTTCCTCTTCGGCCACCGTCTATGGCGAGCCGGACACCTGCCCGATTTCCGAAACCGCCTCCCTGCGCGTCACCAATGTCTATGGCCGCACCAAGATGGTGATGGAGGGGATGATCGAGGATCTCTCGCGCACCGGCGTGCTCGCCGCCTCGGCGATCCTGCGCTATTTCAACCCGGTCGGCGCGCATCCCTCCGGCCTGATCGGCGAGAATCCGCGTGGAGTTCCCGCCAATCTGATGCCCTACCTCTGCCAGGTCGCGGCCGGGCAGCGGCCATACCTGACCGTGTTCGGCAACGATTACCCGACGCATGACGGCACCGGCGTGCGCGACTTCATCCACGTGATGGACCTCGCCGAGGCCCATGCCGCCGCGGTCGATCGCATCCTCGCGCAGGATGGCGGCTTCACCGTCAATCTCGGCACCGGCACCGGCTATTCCGTGCTCGACCTCGTGCATGCCTTCAAGGCGGCGACGGGGATCGACGTTCCCTATCAGGTCGGCCCGCGCCGGCCCGGCGATGTCGCCGCCTGCTATGCCGATCCCGGCCTGGCCGCCAGCCTGCTCGGCTGGCGCGCCAGCCGCGGCGTGCAGGACATGTGCCGCGACGCCTGGCGCTGGCAGAGCCGGCACTGAGCCCGCGATGAGCCGCCACGTCGTCTTCCTCATCGGGGAAGACTGGTTCTTCGCATCGCATTTCCGGGTTCGTGCCCTGGCCGCGCGGGCGGCGGGCTGGCGCGTCACCATCCTCACCCGCGCCGGCCGGGCCGCCGATGCGCTACGCGCCGAGGGTTTCGAGGTGATCGACGTCGATTTCCGCCGCGCCCGCCTCAATCCCCTGGCCGAGTTCCGCCTGCTGCGCTCGATCGCCGGCCATTACCGGGCCCTCGCGCCCGATCTCGCGCATCATATCGCGCTCAAGCCGATCGTCCTCGGCAGCGTCGCCGCGGGGCTCGCCGGCGTGCCAGCTGTGATCAATGCGCCGGTCGGCCTCGGCTACGTGTTCAGCTCGGATCAACTCAAGGCGCGCCTGCTGCGTCCCGTGGTGCGCGCGGCGATGAACCGGCTGATCGGCGCGCGCGGCGCGCTCGCGGTGTTCGAGAACGAGGAGGACCGCGCTGACGCCGTTCGCGTTCGCGCCATTCCGGCCGAACGCACCACGGTGATTGGCGGCGCCGGCGTCGATCTCGCGGCGTTCCACCCGGTGCCGAAGCCCGAGGCGCCGGTACGCGTGGTGCTCGGCGCGCGCCTCCTCCGCCAGAAGGGCGTGCTCGATTTCATCGCCGCCGCCCGGATCCTTCGTGAACGCGGCGTCGCGGCGGAATGCGTGGTCGCCGGCGAGCCCGACCCGGAAAACCCCCATTCGCTGACCCGGGCGGAGCTTGCGGACCCGGCGATCACCTGGGTGGGCCGAGTGGAGATGGCGCCGTTGCTCGCCGGCGCCCATATCGCCTGCCTGCCGACCTTCTATCGCGAGGGATTACCGAAATTCCTGCTCGAGGCGATGGCGTCGGGCCTTCCTTGCGTGGCAACGGATGTCGTCGGCTGCCGCGAGGCGGTGGCCGATGGCGAAAGCGGCCTGCTGGTCCCGCCGCGCGATCCGGCGGCGCTGGCCGATGCGCTGGAGCGCCTCGTCGCCGATCCCGAGCTGCGGGCCCGCATGGGGGCGGCGGGCCGTGCGCGGGCGGAAACCCTGTTCGCCGACGAGGTGGTTTGCGCGGCGACGCTCGCGGTCTATGAACGCGCCATCCGACACGACGTTTGACAGGGGATGGCATGATCAGGCGGCTCGCACTTCTCGGCATCATGGCCGGGGCCTGGGCGTTTGCGGCGGCAACGGCGCAGGCGGAGACGCGGATCGGCGCGGTCTCGACGAATTTCCGCCTGCTCGGCGCGAATGACAAGGTGGTGGTCGAGCGGCTCGACGATCCGAAGATCCCCGATATCGCCTGCTATGCGAGCTTCGCGAAGACCGGCGGGGTCAAGGGCAGCCTGGGTGTGGCAACCGATCCGTCGCGCTTTGCCCTCTCCTGCATTGCCACCGGGCCGGTCACGCTGCCGGCCGGCCTGCCAGCGAAGCAGCAGATCGCCGCGATCTCGGCGTCCTTCCTGGTCAAGCATTTCAATCTTTATCGCCTGGTCGATCCCGATCGCAAGGCGGTCGTCTACCTGCTGATCAGCACGAAAATCATCCACGGCTCGCCGGCCAACGCCGTCTCCGCCGTTCCCGTTTCCGGCCACTGACAGACGAGATTTGCCATGAACGACAGAGTCAACATCCGACGGGCCCTCATCTCGGTGTCCGACAAGGCTGGGCTGGTCGAGCTCGGCCGCGCGCTGGCGGCAGCGGGCGTGGAAATCCTCTCGACCGGCGGTTCCGCCCGCGCGCTGCGCGAGGCCGGGATCGCCGTTGTCGAGGTGGCGGATTACACGGGTGTTCCCGAAATGCTGGATGGGCGGGTCAAGACGCTGGTGCCCAAGATCCACGGCGGCCTGCTCGGCCGGCGCGACCTGCCGGAGCATCTGGCGCAGATGCAGCGGCACGACATCCCGCCGATCGACCTGCTCGCGGTCAATCTCTACCCGTTTGAGGAAACGGTCGCGAAGGGCGCGGATTTCGAAACCTGCGTCGAGAACATCGATATCGGCGGCCCGGCGCTGATCCGCGCGGCGGCGAAGAACCACGATTCGGTGGCGGTTCTCACTAGCCCGGCGCAGTATGACGACCTCATCGCGGCGCTAGCCGCCGGCGGAACGACGCTGGAGCAGCGCCGCCGCCTCGCCGCCGCCGCCTATGCCCGCACCGCCGCCTACGACGCCGCGATTTCCGCCTGGTTCGCGCAGCAGACCGGCGAGATGTTCCCGGCGCACCTCGCCCTGGCCGGCGCGCGGCAGCAGATGCTGCGCTACGGCGAGAACCCGCACCAGTCCGCTGCGTTCTATCGCACCGGCAACCGCCCCGGCGTTGCCACCGCGCGGCAGTTGCAGGGCAAGGAACTCTCCTACAACAACATCAACGACACCGATGCCGCTTTCGAATGCGTCGCCGAGTTCGACCGGCCGGCGGTGGTGATCGTCAAGCACGCCAATCCGTGCGGCGTCGCCCTCGGCGCCGATCTTGCCGAGGCCTGGGACCGCGCGCTGGACTGCGACCCGGTTTCGGCGTTTGGCGGCATCATCGCGGTCAACCGCCCGCTCGATGTTGCGGCAGCCGAGAAGATGGCGAGCATCTTCTCCGAGGTGATCATCGCGCCGGACGCCGCACCTGACGCGGTTGAACTGCTTGCCCGCAAGAAGAATCTCCGCCTGCTGCTCACCGGCGGCCTGCCCGACCCGGCGGAACCGGGCCTTGCCTGGCGCAGCGTTGCCGGTGGTTTCCTGGCCCAGACCCGCGACGCCGGGAGGATTGGCCGCGACGATCTGAAGGTCGTCACCCAGCGCGCGCCGACCAACGCCGAGTTCGCCGATCTGCTGTTCGCCTTCCGTGTGGCCAAGCATGTGAAGTCGAATGCGATCATCTACGCGAAAGCAGGGGCGACCACGGGCATCGGCGCGGGGCAGATGAGCCGCGTCGATTCCTCGCGCATCGCCGCACAGAAGGGTGGGGAGAAGATTCCGGGTTCGGTCGTCGCGTCCGACGCGTTCTTCCCCTTCGCTGACGGTCTTGTGGCCGCGATCGAGGCAGGGGCGACGGCGGTGATCCAGCCCGGCGGCTCGATCCGCGACAACGAGGTGATCGAGGCGGCAGATGCCGCCGGGATTGCCATGGTGTTCACCGGCATGCGCCATTTCAGGCATTGATCGCCATGACCCACACACCCCGCCTTGGCCTGCCCGACCCCGCCCGGATGAGCGAGGCCCAGCGCGCCGCGCACGATGCCATCGCGTCCGGCCCGCGCGGCCGGGTCGAGGGGCCGCTCGCAGTGTGGCTGCACAGCGCCGAACTCGCGAACAACGCGCAGGCCCTCGGCGCCTTCTGCCGTTTTGGCTCCTCGCTGCCGCCGCGCCTGTCGGAACTCGCGATCCTGGTGATGGGCTCTTATTGGCGTGCCGGGTTCGAATGGTACATCCATGCGCCGATCGCCGCGAAAGCCGGCGTACCCGAGGCGGTCATCGCCGCGATCAAGGCGGGCGGAACGCCCGTCTTCGCCGAACCGGACGCCAGGGCGGTGCACGATTTCGCCCGGGAGCTACTCACTGCGCACGAGGTGTCGGACGAGACATACGCCTTTGCCCGCCACCAGCTGGGCGACCGAGCCCTCGTCGATCTGGTAGGGATCCT
>NZ_AFPR01000081.1:0-2000 GCF_000219295.1 Acidiphilium sp. PM | reverse complement strand
GCGGCCTTGGGCGGGCCGTTGCGCTTGGGCATCTGGCCCTGGCGGGCGACCTGGTTGCGGGCGCGGAGGAGATGCGGCGGCGCGAGGCCGCGCACCGGCTGGGCGCCGCCGGGGACGAGATGGCGGCCGATCAGCGTCTCGATATCGCGCAGATAGGGCAGCTCGGAGGGCTCGACCAGCGAGATCGCCACACCCTCGGCGCCGGCGCGGGCGGTGCGGCCGATGCGGTGGACGTAGGATTCCGGCACGTTCGGCAGCTCGAAATTCACCACATGCGAGACGTTGTCGACATCGATGCCGCGGGCGGCGATGTCGGTCGCGACGAGGACGCGGATGCGGCCGGAGCGGAACTGGTCGAGCGCGCGCTCGCGCTGGCCCTGGCTCTTGTTGCCGTGGATCGCGGCGGCGCCGATGCCGGCATCCTCGAGATGGCGGGTGACCTTGTCGGCGCCGTGCTTGGTGCGGGTGAAGACGATGGCGCGCTCGACCGCGACGTCGGCCAGCAGCCAGGCGAGCTTGTCCTTCTTCTCCTCGGGGGCGAGGAGGAGCACCTGCTGGTCGATCCGGTCGACCGGCTTCGATTCGACGCTGACCGCGACCTCGCGCGGGTCGCGCAGGAATTCGCCAGCCAGCGCGCGGATCGGCTTCGGCATGGTGGCCGAGAACATCACCGCCTGGCGCTGGCGGGGCAGCTTCGCCATGATCTGGCGGATCGCCGGGATGAAGCCGAGATCGAGCATCTGGTCGGCCTCGTCGAGCACCACGGTTTCCACCGCATCGAGGCGGATGACGCCGGCGGCGACATGGTCGAGCAGGCGGCCGGGGGTGGCGACCAGCAGGTCGACCCCGGATTCCATGCGGCGGGCCTGCGGGCCGGGCTTGGCGCCGCCGATGACGACGGCGACCGAGGGACGGGTGAACTTGCCGTAGGTGCGGGCGGCATCGGCGATCTGGGTGGCGAGCTCGCGGGTGGGGGCGAGGACCAGGGCGCGGCAGGCGCGCGGCGCCGGGCGGGCGCGGTTCGCCGCGATCCGGTGCAGGATCGGCAGCACGAAGGCGGCCGTCTTGCCGGTGCCGGTCTGGGCGATGCCGACGAGGTCGTGGCCTTCGAGCATCACCGGGATCGAGCGGGCCTGGATCGGGGTGGGGGTTTCATAGGACTGCTCGCTGATGGCGCGCAGCAGGGGCTCGGCGAGGCCGAGGGTGGTAAAATCGGTCAAGACAGCGCTTTCGTCGCGGCTCCTTCGATGCGAGGGAGCGGCACAAGGGTGGCAGGAAGCTTCGTAGACGAGCCGCCCAGAGGGTGCGCGCCCCGCATGGAACGCGCCTGCCGGCGGATGGCGGCGCCAGGGCGCGGCCGGCCGGTGAACAGAGCCGGCGGCCATCGGGCCGCATCTACGAGCGCTGTTCGTCAGCGCGGGATATAGGCGCTCAGCCGCCGGGTTGGCAAGGGCGGTCAGTGATGCCAGCCGCCATGCCAGCCTTCGTCGTCATCGCCATGCCACCAGCCGCCGCCGATCGTGACGCCGCCATAGACCACCGGCGGCGGGGCATAGGGATAGGTGTAGTAGCCGCCGCCATAGCCGGCGCCGTAGCTCGACGGATAATAGACGCATCCGCCGAGGGCGAGCGCCGCGCCGGCCGCCACGGCCGCGAGCAGCATCCTGCGCAAATTCGGTCTCATCGTCGTTCCTTGCATCGTCTTTCGCATATTGTGCCGATCGGTATGGCGGCCATGGGGCCAATTCGTGCCAAAATTGTAACTTGATGAGGAACCGCTTTTTTCCGGGCACGATCGGACCAAACTTGCGCCACAGGGGTCCGCGACCGGCGGGATGCGACTTCGGACCGGCGGGATGCGACTTCAGGAGGTCATGATGCGCAGGCAGTTCGCAACGTTGTTTCATATTGCATGGCTGCTCGCCGCCCTGCTCGCCGGGACGACGGCGACGGCGCGGGCCCAGGCGAACGGCGCGCCGCCCGCCCGCGTCGGCCAGATC
>NZ_AFPR01000082.1:0-893 GCF_000219295.1 Acidiphilium sp. PM | reverse complement strand
CGCCCTCGCCGCGGCGCCCGGCGCGGTGATGGCGATCGCCGACTCCCGCGCGGTGGACGACGAGGGCCGCACCCTGATGCCGGACTACCGGCGCTATTATGCCGAATCCGGCGCCGCCGACCTCGCGACGACGATGACCCTCGATGCGCGCGACTTCGCCACCCGCTTCCTCGCCACCCGCAACCTCATCCTCAATGTCAGCGCCGTGCTGTTCCGGCGCGACGCGCTGCGCGCGAGCCTCGCCCGCCTCGGCGACGAGCTGGCCACCTTCCGCCTCGCCGGCGACTGGCGGCTCTATATCGACCTGCTCGCCCATGCCGCCGGCCCGGTCGTCTGGGTCGCCGAGCCGCTGAACGTCCACCGCCGGCACGAGGGCGGAGCGACCGCCTCGCTCGACGGGCGGACCCATCTCGCCGAGATCGCCCGGGTGCAGGCGATCGCCGCCGACACCCTCGGCCTCGACGATGCCGCCCGCGCCGCCCAGCGCGCCTGGCGCGACGACCTCGCCGCCCGGCTCGGCCTGTCTCACGCCCCGCGCACCCGTAAAAAGATCTGAGCCGAACTCGGCGAACGTCTTTATTTTCCAATCGATTCTTCGTTCGTGAAATTTTATCAGGAAAATACTATCTAACATCATTTATATTGTTAGTTCTAGTTTCTAATAAAAAACTCACCGTTTACGAAAAACCCTGTAAATACCTATGAAATAAATCTGTTTTGATGCCGATTCATGAGATGATTCCGGCTATCAAAGCTGTTATATTACTTTGGCGTTAGGGGCCGCATCCGTCCCCGTCGCATCACGACACGATTCCGACGTTCCGCATTTGCAAACATCTTGCGCGAAGCAGATTTCCTGATCCGCTCTTTTTGAGATTATGCCTGATCCAACC
>NZ_AFPR01000083.1:0-40854 GCF_000219295.1 Acidiphilium sp. PM | reverse complement strand
AGTTCTGGCAATATCGCGAACTCCACGAGGCCGACTCCGCCCGCAGCATCGACTGGCGGCGCAGCGCACGCGGCGAACGGCTGTATGTCCGCGAGCGGGAGTGGGAAACCATCGAAACGCTGATGCTGGATATCGCCGATCATCCCGGCATGGCGTTCCACTCCGCCGGCGCGAGCGAACCGAAATTCGACCGCGCGCTGGTGCTCGGTCTCGCCCTGGCCGCGCTCGCGCTCGATGGCGGCGAACGCGTCGCTGCCTGGCGCCGCACGGCACCGCTTGGCGGACCCGGGGCGCTTGAACGCCTCGCTGCCGGCTTTCTGCTGCCGAAGACAGTCGCGCCCGGCCCCGGCCGCCTTGCGCTGATCGGAGACTTCCTCGACCCTCCGGAGGAGGTCGCGGCCGCGCTGTCGGCCATGGGGGCCAGTCTGCGGGGTGGCGTCCTGCTTCAGGTGCTTGATCCCGCCGAATGCGATTTTCCGTTCCGCGGTCGTGTGCTGTTCGAGGATCCGGCGGGAGGGCGTCCGGAAGATGTCGCTTCTGCCGAGGATGTTGCCGTCGCCTATCGCGCGCGCCTGGCCGCGCAACGTGCCGCCGTCGTCCGTGCCGCCGAAACGGCGCGGCTGCGCCCGTTGTTCCACCGCACCGACACTCCTGCCGGCCCGGCGCTCGCCGCCCTGCGGTCTGCGCTTGAACCGGCGCGATGATCGGCCCGGTCAGTTTCGCTGCTCCTGCCGTCCTCGCCGGGTTACTGCTGCTCCCGGGACTATATTTCATCCTTCGTGCGACCCCGCCGGCGCCGCGCCGGCAGCTGTTTCCGGCGATCCGACTGCTGCGCGACATCCCGCCCACCGCCCGGAGCCCGGCGCGCATGCCGCTCTGGCTGCTGCTTCTGCGACTGGTTGCGGCTGCCGCAATCATCATCGGCTTCGCCGGCCCGCAGATCGTACCGCCTCCAATCCTTGGCGGCGCAGGCCCGGTTCTGCTGGCGATCGACAATGGCTGGGCCAGCGCGGCCGACTTTCCGGCGCGGCAGGAGGCGGCGCGGCGCATCGTCGATCAATCGGGCCGGCGCGGCGTGATCGTGCTGCCGACGGCACGAGATGCCGCGGGGCATCTGCCTCGCGCCAGCGCCCTGCTGGACCGCTCCGCCGCGCTGGCCGCGATCGGCGGGCTTCGTCCCGAGGCCTGGCCGACGGACCGTGCCGCCGCTGCGGCCGCTGTCCGCGCGGTGCGGCGCGCGCATCCTGATCTTACCGCCGTATACGTCGCCGACGGTCTGGCCGCGCAAGGCCTTCGCGGTTTTGTTGCCGCACTCCGCCCGGCGCGAATCGTTGCCGCATCGCCCGCGCGGCTTCGACTGCTGGAGCCGCCGGGCCTCTTGCCGGACGGATCTCTCCTTGCCCGGGTCGGCGTCGTGCCGCAGGCGGCAGCGGTCTCGGTTCCCGTCCTCGCCGAAGACGGCGCAGGGAGCGCGCTCGCCCGCGTGGACATAAAGGTGCAACCTGGAACGTCTGAAGGTGCAGCCCGGATCGACCTGCCGGTTGCACTTCAGGCGCGGGTGAGGCGCCTCGTCATTCCCGGCATTGCCGGGCCAGCGGCGGTCGCCCTGCTGGACGGCGCGTCGAAGGGGCTGCTGGTCGGGCTTGTGGCGGGCGGCGCGGCCGATGCCGAGCAGCGCTTCACCGGCGCACTCTATTACGTGCGCCGGGCTCTCCCCAATGGAACGAAAGTGGTCGCCGGATCGTTCAGCAGTGTGGAGGGGGCTGATCCCGGCGCGCTCATCCTGGCGGATGTGAACCTGCATCCGCGCGAGATCGCGTGGCTGCGGCGCTTCATGTCGGCGGGCGGGGTCGTCATCCGCTTTGCCGGGCCGCTCACCGCATCAAGGCCCGATTCGCTGAATCCAGATGCGCTTCTGCCCGGCGTTCGCGACCTGGCGGGTGCCCTGGCCGGCGGACACCCGGAGGCCATCGCGTCCTTCGCGCCGGATTCGCCGCTGGCAGGAATGGCCTTGCCGCGCGATGCGCGCGTCCGCCGCCAGAGCCTCGCGGACCCGGCGCGGCTCGATCCGGCAACCGTCTGGGCCAGTCTGGCCGATGGCACGCCGATCATACTCGGCAGGCGCGAAGGGCGCGGTGCCTTGGTCGATGTGTTGACGGCCGCCAATCCGGGCTGGTCGGACCTGCCGCTTGCTGCCGATTTTCCCGCGCTGATTCGCCGCCTGGTCCGTCTCGGGGCGGGTCGTGTGCCGAAATCCGGTCAACTCACGCCGGTTCGCGTGCTTGACGGCGAAGGCCGGCTGGTGCCGCCCGGCGCAGCCGCGCGGCCGCTGGATGCGGCGAAACTGGGCAACATCATGGTTTCGCCCGCTCATCCGCCAGGATTGTGGGGCAATGCCCGCGGTTCGGCGGCGCTCGATCTCGGCGGTCATGTGCCGGCACTCGCCGCGGCCTCGTGGCCTGCACTGGTGCCGGTGACCGGGCTCGATGCCTTGCCGCGAGCGCGCCGCTTCGGCCCCGACCTGCTGGCCGCCGCGATGGCCCTGCTGCTCGTCGACATGGTGGCGACGCTGCTGCTCCGTGGCGCCCTTCAGCTGCGTGTTCTGGCGGGCGCGGCCGGGCTTTGCATGCTTGTCCCGGCGCCGCATGCGCGCGCGGCGCCACCGGCGGCGGCGCTGACCGCATCGCTCGCCTATGTCCGCACCGGCGATCCGGCAACCGACGCCATCGTGCGTGCCGGACTGACGGCGCTCTCCACCCAGGTGAACGAGGAGACCGCCGCCGTGCTCGGCACACCGCAGGGCGTGGTGCCGGGGCAGGGCAATCTCAATCTCTATCCGCTGCTCTATTGGATGGTGACGTCTGCGACCCGTCCGCCCGATCCGGCTGCCTGTGCGGCGCTCGACGCGTTCATGCGCGGCGGTGGCCTGCTGGTGATCGACACCGATGGCGGCAACCCCGGAAGCGCCGGTTCGGGTGCCGGGTTCGACCCGGGCGCCGGCGCCGCACTGCGCCGGGCGACGGCCTGTCTCTCCCTGCCGCCCCTCAGGCCGCTGACCGACCGTGACACCCTGGCGCACACCTTCTTTCTCACGCGCAGTTTTCCCGGCCGTTTCGACGGAGCGCCGGTCTACATTGCCGCGCCAGGCGGCCGCGACGCCGACGGCGTGAGCCCGGTGGTGATCGGCGCGAATGACTGGGCCGGTGCCTGGGCACTCGACCAGGCCGGCAATCCCTTGCAGGCTCTTCTGCCCGGAACCCCCGGCCAGCGCGACAAGGCCGGCAGGTTCGGCGTCAATCTGGTGATGTATGCGCTGACCGGCACCTATAAGGCGGATCAGTTGCAGATCCCCGCCATTCTCCGAAGACTCGGCGAATGACGATACCCGTCGTCTTTGCGCCGCTGGTGCCTTGGCCTCTGATTGCGGGACTGGCCGCGATTGCGCTCGCGTTCGGCGGCATCGGCCTGCTTCGCCGGGCGCGCGGCGCCTGGCTGCGACTCGCCGGCCTTCTCTTCCTGCTTGCCGTGCTGGCCGGACCGCGCTGGCAGGTGCGCACGACCGCGCCCTTGCCGGACACGATCGTGGTCATTCGCGACCGCTCACCCTCGATGGCGATCGGGCGGCGCGCGGCGCTTGCCGCTGCCGCCTATCGGCATCTTGCTGCCACGGTGCCGAAAGGTGTCACCCTCCGCACCGTTGCCGTCGCCGGCGACGGGCATGATGGAACGCCGCTTTTCTCCGCGCTGAAGGCGGCGCTCTCCGGAATTCCGCCCGGGGAACTCGCGGGCATCGTCGCCATCACCGATGGCGAAGCCACCGACGCACCGCCGAGCCGACTGCCCGACGGCGTGCCTGTCTCGGCATTGATCCCCGCCGCGCCGGGCCAGACGGATCGGGCGCTGCGCCTGATTTCAGCACCGCGCTACGGGCTGGTCGGCCACAAGGTGACGCTGCGTTTCGTCGTCCGGGACCATGGCGTCGAGGATCGCGGCACCGCGGTTCCGGTCGGCATCTCGGTCGATGGGCACACGGTCCATGTGGTCAGCGCACGGGTGGGACAGACGGAGACAGTGCCGCTCGATGTCTCGCATGCCGGGCGCGCGGTCGTTGCGGTGTCGGCGGCGCCGCTGGCGGGTGAGGTGTCCCGCACCAATGACCAGGCGGTGTTCCATCTCGATGGCGTGCGGCGGCGGCTGACGGTGCTGCTGATCGCCGGCCGGCCCAATCCGGGGCTGCGGGCCTGGCGGCTGCTGCTGAAATCCGATCCCGCCGTGCGGCTGGTGAATTTCACCATCCTCCGCCTGCCCGACGAGCCGATGCCGGCGCCGCTGCGGGACATGGCGCTGATTCCCTTTCCGGTGGACCAGTTGTTCGACCGGGATATCGGAAAGTTCGACCTGATCATTCTCGACCAGTTCGCGAATGATGATCTGTTGCTGCCGCCCTATCTCGCGAATATCGCGCGCCATGTCCGCGCCGGCGGCGCGCTGCTGGTCGAGGCCGGGCCGGAATTCGAAGGGAACCGGTCGATCGCCGATTCGCCGCTCGGGCCGATCCTCCCGGTGCGCCCCTATGGTGCCGGCACGGTGACTGGCGCCTTCACGCCCCAGCTCACGCGTGCAGGGCTGCGCGACCCGGTGACCGCCCGTTTCGCGCGTGATTCACTCGGTCCCTGGTATCGCTATGAAACGGTGCAGCGGCGCCGCGGCGTGACGCTGCTTCGCGTGCCGGGCGTGGCGGCGCCGCTGCTCGTTCTTGCGCATGAGGGCAAGGGGCGGGTCGCAATGCTGCTTTCCGATCAATTCTGGCTTTGGGCACGCGGCGCGCTGGCGGGCGATGCGGCGATGCGCGGGCCGGCGGCGGCGCTGCTTGGTCGCACGGTCCACTGGCTGCTCGGCGATCCGTCACTTGCGGCGCGTCAGTTGCATGCGTCCATTGCGGCGGGGCGGCTGAGCATACGCCGGATCGGGCCGGATGGCCCCCCAGGTTCGGTGACGGTGACGGCGCCGGACGGCCGGACCATGACCATCGCGCTGCACCGCACTGCGCCCGGGAGGTTTGCGGCCTCCCTGTCGGCCGGCGGGCCCGGTGTGTGGCGGGTTGCCGGCGGCGGCCGCACCGCCTATGCCGCCGCCGCAGACGAGGATCCGGCAGAGCAGCGGGATCTGGCCGCGAGCAGCCGGATTTTCGCGCCGCTCGCGCGCCGCAGCGGCGGGCGGATCGTCTGGCTCGCACATGACCCGGCGCCAGGCTGGCAGGGGCTCTACCGGCGACGCCATGCCAGCATCGTGACCGGTGAGCGTGATGTGAAACTGCCACCGGCAATTCCGGGCGTGCTTCTTGGACTTCTGCTGATTGTCGCCGGCTGGTGGCGCGAGCGCGCGTGAGCCGGCGGCGCGACGACCTCAGGCCGAGATGGACTTCGCGAAACGCGTCTTGCCGTCCATGTCGATGAAGGCGAACGCAATCGCCTCGCGTGTGACTGACGTCGTCAGGAAGCCATGTGCGCCAAGGCAGAATCCCGCGCGGCTCGGCGTGCCGGGATCGTAGATTTCCGATCCGACGCCGTTGGTCACGTAGGAAACTCCGCCCATCTCGACATATTGCATCGAGTGGTCATGGCCGTTGATGTAGAGCTTCACGCCATGGCGGCGCAGGACCGGTTCGAGTGCCGCGATCAGGTCGGGCTGGTCGTGGCCGGGTCCGCCAAGGGCGGTGTAGAGCGGATGATGCCCCACCACGATCTTCCAGCGGGCGGCCGATCGACCGAGCGCATCATCGAGCCAGGCGCGCTGGGCGTGCGGGTCCTGCCCGGAAATATCGGTGACTGTGCCAACATATTTCCGGATGAAGGGCGAGGTATCGAGGAAGAAGATCTCCGCCTCGCCGCCGCCGGGCAGCGTTTCGGTGTGGGTGTAGTAGCGGGCCGGCAACTGCCAGCGCTTCGAGCGTTTCGAATATTCGATCTGCGCGGGCACGTTGCCGCGATAATCATGGTTGCCGAGGATTACTTTCCACGGGCGCTGCAGCGAGGCCTGATCGTAGACGTCCTCGAAGCTGGTTTTCCACTGCGGATCGTTGACGGATTTCACACCGGATTCATAAAAATTGTCGCCAAGCGAAAGGATGAAGCGCGGCGAATCGGCGGCGGCCCGATCAGCCATGGCCTGGGCGACGTTGCGCTGATGATGCGCGCCGTCGCGGCCCCAGTCACCGATCGAGAGGAAGCGAAATGCATCGGCCGTTCCGGCATGCGCGGCCGGCGCGGCGGCAAGCAGGGAGGCGGCCGTGAGTTCGGCGCCGGTGCCCAGAAAACCGCGGCGGGATATTGTCATGCGGGACCTCCATCGATCAATTCGGCCCCCGTCTACCCCGCTGTCTCGGTGAAGTCATATGACAAGACGGGGACAAAGGGCGGCCCTTGCGGCGCCGCCCGTTCGTCCGTTTAGCCGGCGAGCTTTGCGGCGATCCCGGCGACATGCTTGCCCTGCGCGCGGGCAATGGCGAGTTCGTTGGCGCTCGGCTGGCGGGAACCGTCGGCGCCGGCCAGTGTGGTTGCGCCATACGGCGTGCCGCCGGTGATCTCGTTCATGTTGGTCAGCTCCGGGTTGGAATACGGAACGCCGACCACGATCATGCCGTGATGGAACAGCGTGGTATGGAACGAGGTGATGGTGGTTTCCTGGCCGCCATGCTGCGTGCCGGTCGAGGCGAAGACCGAGCCGACCTTGCCGATCAGCGCGCCCTTGGCCCAGAGGCCGCCGGTCTGGTCGAGGAAATTGCGCATCTGGCCGCACATGTTGCCAAAGCGCGTGGGCGTGCCGAAAATGATCGCGTCGTAGTCGGCGAGTTCCGCCGGCGTTGCGACCGCCGCGTCCTGGTCGGTCTTTGCGTGGATCGCCTTCGCGGTGTCTTCCGGCATGGTCTCCGGCACGCGCTTCAGCGTCACCTCCGCTCCGGCGGCCTTCGCCCCTTCCGCCACGGCCTTGGCCATCGTCTCAACATGGCCCCAGGTGCTGTAGTAGAGCACAAGAACTTTCGCCATTTCGACTCTCCGTCAGGTTGTGATGCGCCCGCTATACGACGCAATTCGTTCGATATCAAACGTTATCTGATGACAATTCGGTGTCTGGTTCAATGCTCCTCGGCAATCCAGTCCTCGATCAGCTTGCGCGCGATCGAATCCCGTGGTGGCAGGTTGAAGCCCGCTTCGCGGCGGTTCGCGAGATCCGCGCGGGTGAACCACGCGGCGGCGCGCATTTCCTCGGCGTCGAGCGTGATCGCCTCGCTCACCGCTTCGGCACGGAAACCCAGCATCAGTGAGGCCGGAAACGGCCAGGGCTGGCTGCCGGTATAGGAAACCGTTCCCACGTGAACGCCGACCTCTTCAAGGGTTTCGCGGCGCACCGCATCTTCGAGACTTTCGCCCGGTTCGACGAAGCCGGCGAGGGTCGAGAACATGTTCCGCTCGGGCGGAAATTTCTGTGACTGGCCGAGCAGCACGCGGTCGCCTTTCGCAACCAGCATGATCACCGCGGGGTCGGTGCGCGGGAAATGCTCGGTGCCGCATTGCGCGCAGCGCATGGTGTGGCCGCCGCGTTCGGGAGCGCAGGCGCCGCCGCAGACGCCGCAGAATTTGTGGCGGGATTGCCAGTAGAGCAGGCCGCGCGCTGTGGCGAGCAGCCCGGCCTCCTCGGCCGGCAGCGTCGCGGTCAGCCCGCGCAGTTCGAGAAACGCGCCGCGCGGACGGTGCAAAGCATCGAGCGGCGCGTCATGTGCCGAAAGATCGACGGCGAAGACCGGGCTGCCGTTCATCAGCCCGAGAAAGACGCCTTCCCCCGCGTCCTCGCGCGGCGGGGCATCGAGCACGGCGCGGGGTTCCGGTTCGGGAGCGATCAGCAGCTTGCCGCGCCAGTAGGCGACGAAGCCGGCGCCCGTATCGGCGCGGGCCGCGGCCAGCCAGTCGGCATCGGTGCGGCGGTGGCTGGCGCGGTCGAGCCGGGCGGAGCTGTAGAGCAGGGCGGAAGGGAGCGGAATATCGTGCATGGCGGGAAGGTGGCACCGGTCCACGGTGCCGGCAAGCCGGCCTTGCAAAGAGGCTTCAAAGGATAGATATGGAAAGCGGGAGGCCGGTCGCGGACGGGCGCCTCGCCAACCCGGTCAGGGCCGGAAGGCAGCAGCCGCAACGAGTTTCCGCACGGGTCGCGGTTCCGGTCTCCCACCTCTCAATCCAGCCCAGCTCATCGGAGGCGCATGGCCGGTCTGTTCGACGACGACGAGACGGACGATCAGCCCAGGTCCGAGCCGCCGCCGCCGGGACCGTCGCTGTTCGGCGACGACGAATTGCCCGAGGCCGCCGCCCCGGTCCATGCCGAGTCCTACCGCGTCCTCGCCCGCAAATACCGCCCGACCACCTTCGACGACCTGATCGGCCAGGACGGGCTGGTCCGCACCCTGCGCAACGCCTTCGCGATGAACCGCATCGCCCACGCCTTCATGCTCACCGGCGTGCGCGGTGTGGGCAAGACGACGACGGCGCGGATTCTCGCCCGCGCGCTGAACTGCACCGGGGTGGACGGGCAGGGCGGTCCCACGCCCGATCCCTGCGGCGTGTGCGACAACTGCGTCGCGATCCTCGCCGACCGCCACCCCGACGTGGTGGAGATGGACGCGGCCTCGAACACCGGGGTCGACGACGTGCGCGAGATCATCGAGGCGACGCGCTTCCGCCCGATGATCGCCCGCACCAAGGTGTTCATCGTCGACGAGGTCCACATGCTCTCGCGCAACGCGTTCAACGCGCTGCTCAAGACGCTGGAGGAACCGCCGCCGCACGTGAAATTCGTGTTCGCCACCACGGAAATCCGCAAGGTGCCGATCACCGTGCTCTCGCGCTGCCAGCGTTTCGACCTCAAGCGGGTGCCGGTCGATGTGCTGGCCGCGCATTTTGCCCGCATCGCGGAGAAGGAGGCGGTCGCGGTCGAAGGTGGCGCGCTCGACGCCGTCGCGCGCGCCGCCGACGGGTCGGTGCGCGACGGGCTCTCCCTGCTCGACCAGGCGATCGCCCGGGCCGATGAGGGGGCACCGGTCACGGCCGAACTGGTGGCCGATATGCTCGGCCTGGCCGATCGCGGCATGGTCTTCGATCTGCTGGAGGCCGTCGCCGCCGGCGATCCGGCCGGTGCGCTCGGCGTGATGGACCGCGCGCATGAAGCCGGCGCCGATCCGGTATTGGTGATGCAGGATCTGCTCGGCCTCGCCCATACGCTCTCGCGCCTGAAGGCGATCCCGGCCCTGGCCGAGGGCAGCGAATTGCCCGAGCTCGACCGCGCCCGCGGCGCGCCGCTGGCCGCGCGGCTTTCGGTGCCGTTTCTCGGCCGCCTCTGGCAGATGCTGCTCAAGGGCGTCGCCGAGGTGGAGCAGGCGACCGACCGGCGCGCCGCCGCCGACATGATCCTGATCCGCCTCTGCTACGTGTCCGACCTGCCGCCACCCGGCGAACTGGTTCGGCGCCTGTCTGGCGAGGGGACGGTGGCCCGCGGCAATGCCGCGCCCGCGTCCGCGCCCGGCCCGGCCCCAAGGGCGGTGGTGAACGGCGCCCCGGTCGCGCCGGCCGAGACCGCCCCGGCAACGGCCCCGCGCCTTGCCCGGTTCGAGGACGTGATTGCCCTGGCCGGCGAGAAACGGGACGCCTTGCTCTATGCCCATCTCCGCCACGATGCCCGGCTGGTGCGGTTCGCGCCGCCGGTGATCGAACTGAACCTTACCCCCGAGGCGCCTCGCGATCTTTCGTCCCGCCTCGCCAGGTTTCTCGAGGCGGAAACCGGACGGCGATGGACCATCGCCCTGTCCCGCGCCGCCGGCGCACCGAGCATGGTCGAGGCCGAAACCACGGCACGCGAGACGGCGCGCAACGAGGCACTCGACCATCCGCTGGTCAGGGCCATCTTCGAGACGTTTCCTGGGGCGAAGATCGCGAGCGTCGAGGTCGACGCGCCGCCCGCCCTTGCGGAGCCGCCCGTGATGGATGATGACCGCTTCGACGATGTCCCGCCGATTTCCGACGACGATATCGCCGATGCCATGGAGATCGACTGATGAAGAACCTCGCCGGCCTGATGAAGCAGGCCCAGCAGATGCAGCAGAACATGCAGGAGATGCAGGCGCGTCTCGAAGCCATGGAGATCCGGGGCGAGGCCGGCGCCGGCCTGGTGAAGGTCACGCTGTCCGGCAAGGGGGAGATGAAGGGGATCGAGATCGATCCCAAGCTGATCGACCCGAACGATGCCGAGATGCTTCAGGACCTGATCGTCGCCGCCCATCGCGACGCCAAGTCGCGGCTGGAAACCCTCGCTGCCGAGGAAATGCAGAAAGTGACGGGCGGGATTTCGCTGCCGCCCGGCATGAAGCTGCCGTTCTGAGGCTGCATAGGCGGATATTCCTGCGATGATGGGCCCGGAGATCGAGCGGCTGGTCGGGCTGATGGCGCGGCTGCCGGGTCTCGGGCCGCGTTCGGCGCGGCGCATCGTGCTGCGGCTGATGGCCGAGCGCGAGCAGCGCCTGCTGCCGCTGATCGCGGCCCTTGATGCCGCTTGCCAGCGCGTCGCCGTCTGCCCGACCTGCGGCGGACTGGATTCCCAACAACCCTGCATGATCTGCGCCGATGCCGCCCGCGAACCGCTGATCTGCGTGGTCGAGACGGTGGCCGATCAATGGGCGCTGGAACGCGCGGCAGTCTATCGCGGCCGCTATCATGTCCTCGGCGGCCTGTTGTCGGCCATTGCCGGCCATGGCCCCGAAGATCTCGGCATCGACCGACTCGTCGCCCGGCTCGACGGATCGGTGCGCGAGGTGATTCTCGCCCTGCCGGCCACCGTCGATGGCCAGGCCACCGCGCATTATCTCACCGAACGGCTCGCGACCTGTGGCGTGAGCGTTACCCGGCTTGCCCAGGGCGTTCCCGTCGGCGGCAGTATCGAGATCCTCGACGAGGGCACACTCGCCCTCGCGCTTTCCGCCCGCCGCGCTGCCGGATGATGCAACTCGTCCGCGACGGGCGCGACCTCAGGGTCGATTTCTTCCGCGGCATCGCGCTGTTCTGCATCTTTCTCGACCATATCCCGCACGACACGCTGGCCCGCTTCACCGTGCGCAACCTCGCACTGAACGACGCGACGGAAATCTTCATCCTGCTTGCCGGCTTTGCCGCCGCCCTTGTCTATGGCCGCAAGATGGATCGCGCGGGGCCACTTTCCGCCTCGGCCGACATGCTCAAGCGCGCCTGGACGCTCTATATCGCGCATATTTTCCTCTTCGTGCTGTTCGCAGCGCAGGTTGCGCTTGCGGCCATCTGGTTCGCGCGGCCGCAATACATTTCCGGGGTGGGAATCGATCATCTGGTTGCGAAGCCGCTTTCGGCGATCATCGAGGCCGTGCCGCTGCTCTACCAGCCGGCCTATCTGAATGTCCTGCCGCTCTATGTCGCCATCATGGGCGGCATCGCGCCGTTGCTCTTCATGCTGCGCTTTCCGCGCGCACTGCTCGTGCTCAGTTTCGCGCTCTATGCCGGCGCACGGATCTATGGCTGGAACCTGCCGACCCACAGTGGCCACGGCTGGTACTTCAACCCGTTCACCTGGCAGTTGCTCTTCGTCCTCGGCATGCTGTTCTCGCGCTATGGCAAGCCGGATTTGCCCGTTCTCGCGACCGATGCGGTTGCGGTCGTGCTGCTGCTGATCGGCTTCGCGATCCTGCTGACCACATGGATCGAGCCGTCCCTCGCGAAGCACATCCCGCCACTGCTCAAGCCATTCGTGAGCAATATCGACAAGACCGGCCTGCATCCGTACCGGCTGGCCTCCATTCTCTCGCTTGCCTGGCTCGCCTCCCGCCATGTCCGCGCCGAAGGACGGTTTCTGAGCAGTCGCCTCGCCCGCGTCTTCGTCCTGATCGGCCAGTACGGCCTGCCAACCTATTGCGCGAGTATCCTGCTCTCCTATGCCGGGCGCATCGTGATGGACACCGATGACGGCTGGGCGATGCAGATCGTCGTCAATCTCGCCGGTCTCGCCGCGCTGCTCGGCGTCGCCGCGATCGCCGCCTGGTACAGGGTGAAAGATGCCAAACCGTCTGTTTCCTAGTCTCCTGCTGCTTTTCGCATTGGCCGGGACGGCGGCGGCCGCGCCGTCCTGCCCGACCGTGCCGGTGCAATATCTGCGTCTGCCGCATCTGCGGGCCGCGATCCACCAGGGCCAGCCGGTCGTGATCGCGGCGATCGGTTCGTCATCCACCTGGGGTGCGATGGCGCACGACATCGGCGATTCCTATCCCGCGATGTTGCAGGACGACCTTGGCGACCGGTTGCCGGACGCGGAGATCAGCGTGATCAATCGCGGCATCAGCGGCGAGGACGCGCTGCGCGAGGACCGCCGGATGGAGCGCGATGTGCTTGCCCTGAGGCCCGTGCTGGTCATCTGGCAGGTCGGCGCCAATGCGGCGATGCGCGGCGAATCGCCGGACCGGTTCACCGCTCTGGTGGAGCAGGGATTGCGCAGACTTCGCGCAGCCAATCTCGATGTGGTGCTGATGGATAACCAGCGGTCGCGCCGCCTGTTGCACTCGCCCGACAATGCGCGGATCAACGCCGCCCTTGCTCATCTGGCCCGGCGCTACCGGGTGGGCCTGTTCTCGCGCGATGTGCTCATGCGCGCTTGGGCGCGCGCCGGCGCCGATCCCTCCGGTTTCCTCGCCGCCGATGGCATGCACATGAACGATCGGGGCTATGCCTGCACCGCGGCGGCGCTGGCCGATTCGATCGTCGCTGCGGTGAAATAGCGTTCAGGCGTCCGGTTCGAGAGCCTCGGGCGCATAGCCGAGCGCGTTCAGCCCTTCCTCAAGCATGTCGCCGAGGCCGGTTTCGCCGAGCAGGTCATCAGCAAGGTTGCCGTTGATCTGCTCCGCCGCCTGGGCGCGGGCGTCGGCCCACTCCTCCCTGCCGAAATCACCGCGGCCGACAAGAAAGAGAGCCAGCAGGTCGGTCGCGGCCTCGTCGGACAGAAGGTCGATGGCCTCCCGCAACTCCGTCTCGCTTTCATCGCCGGCCTGCTCGTCGAGCATGTCGGTCTCCTCCTCGGGCGGAGGCGTGCCCGCTTCGGGCTCTTCCTCCGGCTCGACCGGCGGCAAATGGGCCTCGACGGCGCGTGCCTTGAGGATAATGAAGGCGACATGCTCGGGCGGGATTTCGAGCGGAACCGGCTCGGGTTCCTCGGTGTCGATCACGCGTTTCCTGTCACGATCCGGATCGGCCATGGCGGGGTCTCCTCATCGGTGCGACTCCGGATCTGTGCATTGCGCCTTCGGGTTTGAAGTCCTCCGGAAGGCGAGTCTCTCAGCGCGAGGCGCGGGCCGTGTCCTTCGCGACGGTCGGATCGTCGGCGACTTTCGGGTTGCCCCGGCGCAACCGGTGCTCGCCGAGCAGCAGCAGGATCGGCGCCGCGATATAGATCGACGACGAGGTGCCGACGACGATGCCGAACAGCATCACCCAGGCGAAGCCGGAGAGCGAGGCGCCGCCGAACAGGGCAAGCGGCAGGGCGGCGAGGAACACCGTGCTGGATGTGCCGAGCGTGCGGTTGAGGGTTTCGTTGATCGACAGGTCGATCAGCTCGCGCAGCGGCATGGTCTTGTATTTGCGCAGGTTTTCCCGCATCCGGTCATACACAACCACCTTGTCGTTAGTCGAATAGCCGATCACGGTCAGGATCGCGGCGATGGTGACCAGGTCGAAGGGCAGGCGGGTGATGACCATGAAGCCGATCGTCTTGGTCACGTCGAGGATCAGCGTCGCCACCGCGCCGACGGCGAACTGCCACTCGAAGCGGAACCAGATGTAGACCAGGATCATCAGGAAGCTGATCCCGAGCGCGATCAGCCCCTGTTGGAACAGCGTCGCCGAGACCGAGGCGCCGATCGCCTGGGTCGAGAGGATCTTCGCACCGGGCAGGTTCTGCTTCACCACTCCTTCCGCGGCGGCGAGGGATTTCTGCGTATCCTTTGCATTGTCCTGGGATTCGAGGCTGATCAGCACGCCCTTGTCGCCGCCGAAGCTCTGCAGGGAGGCGCCGGGCAGATGCACCGCCGCGAGTTCCGCCCGCAGCCTGGTGAAATCCGGCTTCTGCGGCGTTGCCACCTGAATGACGACGCCGCCGCGGAAATCGAGGCCAAGATTGAGGCCGGGATGAAAGAACAGGATCACCGACGCGGTCGAGAGAATGGCCGAGACCGCGAGGCCGATGAACCGTCCCTTCATGAACTGGATGCGCGTGCCGTCCGGCACCAGGCGGAAGGCGGGGCGGGTGAGGAATTTCATGGCGCGGGCCTCAGAGAACCGGCAGTGCGGCGGGACGGCGCGCGACATACCAGCGCGCCGTGATCAGCCGGACCAGCACGGTCGACGTGAACAGGGTTGTGATGATGCCGACACAGATGGTCACCGCGAAGCCGCGCACCGGCGGCGATCCGAAGATGAACAGCATGATGTGGGCCAGCAGCGTCGTCACGTTACTGTCGATGATGGTACCGTAGGCGCGCTTGTAGCCGGCCTCCAGCGCCGCGAGCGGCTTGCGGCCGAGCTTGACCTCCTCGCGCACGCGCTCGTTGATCAGCACGTTCGAGTCCACCGCCATGCCGAGCGTCAGCAGGATGCCCGCCATGCCCGGCAGCGTCAGCGTCGCCCCCATGAGCGACAGCACGGCGATCAACAGCAGCAGATTGACCACGAGGGCGATGTTCGCGAACCAGCCGAACAGGCCATAGAAACTCGCCATGAAGGTGATGACCAGCACGAAGCCCACCGCCAGCGAGACGATGCCGGCGCGGATCGCGTCGGCGCCGAGTTCCGGCCCGACGCTCTGCTGCTCGACCACCTTGAGCGGGGCGGGCAGGGCCCCGGCGCGCAGCAACAGCGCGAGGTCGGATGCGCTCTTGGCCGTGAAGCTGCCCGAAATCTGTCCCCGCCCGCCGACGATCGGCGTGCGGATCACCGGCGCCTCGATGATCTTGCGATCGAGCTCGATGGCGAACAGCTTGCCGACGTTATGGGTCGTGATGTCGGCGAATTTGCGGGCGCCGACACTGTTGAAGGTGAAGTTCACCACCCATTGCCCGCTCTGCGGGTCCTGCCCGGCCTGGGCGTTGGTCAGGTCCGCGCCGTCGACCGCGACGCGCGAGCGGATCGCGAGCTTCCGGCCGCTGCCATCGCTCATCGGCAGGATCTCGACGCCAGGCGGCGGTGTCTTGGTCTCCGGGTTCACGTCCTCCGCGACCATGTGGAAGGTCATGTGAGCGGTCTTGCCGAGCAGTTTCTTGATCTGGTTCGGGTCGGACACGCCGGGCAACTGGATGACGATCTGGTCTGCGCCCTGCCGCGCGATCTGCGGGTCCACCACGCCGCTGCCGTCGATGCGGCGGCCGATGATGGTGATCGACTGGGCGATGGCCTGCGTCTGCTTGGCGATCAGTGCCGGGCGCGAGAGGGTCAGCGTTGCGGCTCCGGCATCCGACACCTTCACGTCCAGATCCGGCGCGCCGCCGGCCGCCGCCACCGGCGAGACCAGCTTCGCGAGGATCTGCCGCACCTTCGGCGCCTCGCCCGGCTTGACGAGATTGAACTGGACCCGCCGCGCTGCAACGTCCCCGCCGAGATCGGTATAGCCGATATCGGCCTGGAGCAGGGCGTGGCGCACCTCGTCGGTCAGGTTCGCAAGCTGCTCCTTCACGACGGCGTTCATGTCGATCTGCATCAGCAGGTAGGATCCGCCGCGCAGGTCGAGGCCGAGATGGATCTGTGGCCAGGGAATGCCCGGCACCGGCCGCTTGATCAGGTTCGGCAGCGTGAGCAGCACGCCGATCGCGCAGAACAGCACGATCAGGGTGGTTTTCAGGCGCGTGAAATAAAGCATGACAGGCGAAGGGCTCCCAACGGCAAGGCATGGGTGGTATGGCGGCCTCGGCTTGCGGGTGCAAGCCCGCTGCGGTCGGGAACGGAAAGTGATGCAGAAACTCGGGGTTGGTGTGATCGGGGTCGGCCATTTCGGCCGCTACCATGCGTTGAAGACGGCCGCTTCCGAGCGGGCCGATCTGGTCGGCGTGTCCGATCCCGATGCGGGCCGTGCCGCGGCGGTGGCGGCGGAAGCCGGTTGTGTCGTCCGCCCGCTCGACGAACTGATCGCGACGTCCGACGCGGTGATCGTCGCCGCTCCGGCCGACTCCCATTTCGCCCTGGCCCGGCGCGCGCTCGAGGCCGGGCGTCATGTTCTCGTCGAAAAGCCGATTGCCGCGACGGTGGAAGAAGCGGAAATCCTCGGGCGCCTCGCGTGTGAGCGCGGCCTCGTGCTCCAGGTCGGGCATCTCGAGCGGTTTTCCGCCGCCCACGGCGCGGTCGCCGCGCGGATGGGCAAGCCTCTTTATATCGAGGCCGTGCGCATCGCCCCGTTCAAGCCGCGCGGCACCGACGTATCGGTGATCCTCGACCTGATGATCCACGATCTTGACCTCATTCTCGCCCTGGTAGCCCAGCCGATCGAAAGCATCGATGCGGTCGGCGCGGCAGTCGCCAGCGCGCATGAGGATATCGCCAATGCACGGGTGCGCTTTGTGAACGGCTGTGTCGCCACCGTCACCGCGAGCCGAATTTCCCTCAAGACCGAGCGGCGGATGAGAATATTTTCCGAGGCGGGCTATCTCGCGGTGGATTTCGCGGCGCGCCGGCTGAGCCTTGTCGGGCGAGGGCAGGGCGGAGGTCCGCGGATGCCCGGTTTCGAGGAATTCGGCATCGAGCAGGCCGGCTGGGAAGACCATGATGCGCTGGCCGCCGAGCACGCCGCGTTCCATGCCGCGTGCCTGGACGGCGCACCGGTGCTGGTCGACGCCGAAGCCGGGCGTCGCGCGCTGGAGGCGGCGATCGGCGTTGGACGATCGATCGCGGAAAGCCGTGCGAGGGCCGAGGCATCGGGTCTGATCGGCGGGCACTGAAAAGAGGGGGGCAGCCACGCCGAGTCGCGGCCTGCCGGGCCATCTATCGGGCGCATGCGGGCCAACCGGAAAAATCCAGTCCTGTCCTTGATCGTTTCGCTGGCTTCTGGACTTTTCCAAAATCCCTTGTTGACGCGCCAAGCCGCGGCCCGCTACGTCGGTCACGTGTCTGAAACAGCCATTCCGCTTCCTGCGATTCGAATCCGTGGCCGTACCTTCATGGCCATGGTCGTCATGCCGGAATCGCCTTTCGGCGCCTGGCTCGATGCGCTCGACCGGCAGATCCAGCGCTCTGTCGGCTTTTTCGAGGGCCGCCCCGTTGTGGTCAATCTCGCCCTTCTTGCGACGACCGGCGATGATCTTCCCGCCGTTCTCAAGGCGCTCGAGGCGCGTGACCTGCGCATCATCGGCGTCGAGGGGGTGGAGATGGAGCGGCTGGCCGGAACGCCCTGGTTTGGCGTCAATCTCGCTCCGCCGGGTCGGGAAGGTCGTAGCGACCGTGCGATCGAGATTCCGGAACCCGAAGCCGCCATGGCGGTCGAGGCACCAGCCGCACCCCTTGTTCCTTCGGCCCGCCCGTCGCTGCTGATCGACCGCCCGGTCCGTTCCGGCCAGTCGATCGTCTTCGAGGATGGCGACATCACGGTGATCGGCCCTGTTGCCTCGGGCGCCGAACTTATTGCCGGCGGGTCGATCCATGTTTACGGCACGCTCCGCGGCCGTGCCGTCGCCGGTCTCGCGAACGGTCACGAGGCGCGGATCTTCTGCTCCCGCCTCGCAGCCGAACTGCTCGCGATCGACGGTCTCTACCGCACGGCGGATCACTGGGGCACCGGCCTGCAGGGGCGGGCGGTGCAGGTCTGGCTGGATGACAAGGAGCTGCGCCTCGCAGCATTGGGATAGGAATTCATTCATGGCGAAGGTTCTCGTAGTCACATCGGGCAAGGGCGGCGTCGGCAAGACGACCTCTTCGGCCTCGCTGGGCGCAGCTCTCGCCCAGGCTGGGCAGAATGTCGTGGTGGTCGATTTCGATGTCGGCTTGCGCAATCTGGATCTGGTCATGGGTGCCGAGCGTCGTGTCGTGTTCGACCTGGTCAACGTCGTGCAGGGCGATGCGAAACTCGCGCAGGCGCTGATCCGCGACAAGCGGGTCGACACGCTGTCGCTCCTGCCCGCGTCGCAGACCCGCGACAAGGATGCGCTGACGCCTGAAGGCGTCGAACGGGTGATTGGCGAGCTGCGCGAGAAGTTCGACTGGATCATCTGCGACAGCCCCGCCGGCATCGAGCGTGGCGCCACGCTCGCGATGCGCCACGCCGACGTCGCCGTGGTGGTGACCAACCCCGAGGTGTCCTCGGTGCGCGACTCCGACCGGATCATCGGCCTGCTGGATTCGAAAACCGTGCGGGCCGAGGCGGGCGAAACGATCGAGAAGCACCTCCTGCTCACCCGCTACGACGCCGGCCGCGCCGCCCGTGGCGAGATGCTGAAGGTCGAGGATATCCTGGAAATCCTCGCGATCCCTCTGATCGGCATCATCCCTGACAGCGAGGACGTGCTGCGCGCCTCGAATGTCGGCTGTCCCGTCACGTTGCACAGTCCAACATCCGCGCCCGCCCGCGCCTATATCGATTCGGCCCGGCGGCTGATGGGCGAGACGATCGAAATTACCGCACCGGTCGAAAAGAAGACCTTGATGAGCCGTCTGTTCGGCAGGAAGGTCGCATGAACCTGTTCAATTTTTTCACCCGCTCGCGCAGCACCGCTCCGGTTGCGCGCGAGCGGCTGCAACTCCTGCTCGCCCATGAACGCGCGCTCTCCGGCCAATCCGATCTCGCCGTGGTGCTGCAGGAAGAAATTCTTGCCGTGATCGCCAAGCACGTATCGATCGACCGCGAGAAGGTGAACGTCAAGCTGGGCCGCGATGGCACGGTGTCCACGCTCGAGATCGACATCGAGATGCCGGAGGCGGCCCTCGTAAAGAACTGAGCGCGCGCGGCAGCCATCGCCGGTTATTGCAGGGTGATGACTTGATGCGCGCGCCGGCTTCGGCTAAACCCCGCGTCGCGCTGATTGCGCCGTGCCCAGGTAGCTCAGTTGGTAGAGCATGCGACTGAAAATCGCAGTGTCGGTGGTTCGATTCCGCCCCTGGGCACCACTGCCCCCAATGTCCCAGACCGATGATTGGCGCTTTACCCTGACACCGATGGCGGCGTGATGGACGGTATTGAAACGGCGACGGACAGTCTCGAACGCCACAAGCATTTGCGCGAACACCCCGAAAACCGTCACGCCCGGCGCATGGCGCTGCTGATCGGCATTCTCGCCGCCGCTCTCGCTATTTGCGAGATGGGCGAGAAATCGGCGCAGAACGACTATATCTCGAAGCAGATTGCCGTGAACGACACTTGGTCCTTTTACCAGGCCAAGGCGATCAAGGCCGATATCGCACGTTCGCAGGCGCAGTTGCTCAAGGCGTTTGCCACCCAGGACAACGACCCTGCAACAGCCCGCGCGGCGCAGGCGGCCGAAGCAAGGGCAGACAAGGAAGCCTCCGATCCGCAAGGCCGCGAAGGAAAGGCACAACTGCGCGCGCAGGCGCTGCGCCAGACCGAGGCGCGCGACCATCAGCTTGAGCGTTACCACCTTCTTGAAATCGTCGTGGGTCTGCTGCAGATCGCGATCGTCCTGGCATCGGTTTCCGTCGTTACCGACGTCCTCACGTTCGGTCTTGCCTCTGCTGCGTTGGGAAGCCTGTCGTTTTTAGCCGGTTTGGTGGTGATGGCGTTCGTCTAGGCCTCATCATCCGGCGTAATGGGGTTGACCGGCCAGGGGATACATGCCGTTCCTATCAGGCCAGCATCGCCATCCATCCGATCCAGTAGGGTCTGAAGATGCCAAGCGGACCTGGCCTGTGAATTCGTAGGCGAATATCAAGGATCAGCGACCGGCAATGCATCGATATCCCGATGCCCTCGCCACTTGGATTGGCCAATCTCGCTCGATTGAACGGATTTTCTTGCCGATTGATGAACAATCGGCTGCGGTGTCGTCGCAACTTCGCCACGAGCGCGCAAATTGGCAGTCAACGCATTTTCGTATGTTGAATAATACGGCGAATCGCTACAAGATTCGCCGCCGATCGATTCGTTGTTGGTCGATTCGTCAATTTATCCAACCTGCCGGAAACGCCGGCATCGGCCCGAAAGCCGATCTTAGACAGGAAAGAGGCTTCGACCATGTCGAAAGCGTTTATCGCCGAGGTCATTCAGGGCTCCGCCGAAATCACGGGCGTGGCCGCCAACCGCGCCGCGACGGACCTGATGGAAGCAATCGTCAAGGAACTGAAAAAGAACGGGAAGTTCACGCTGCCGAGCTTCGGCACGTTTACCGTCCGCAAGACCAAGGCGCGCAAGGGTGTGAACCCCCGCACCGGCGAGGAAATCAAGGTCAAAGCAGGTAAGACTGTGCGATTCAAGGCATCGCCGTCGCTCAAGAAGATGGTCTGACCCTTCAACTCCGGGGTCCGGTTTCTGCGTATTGTGACCGGAGCAATCCGCCGAGCGGGTCGCTCCGGTTGTGTTTCATGCTTTCACCCTGCGGCATTTGTCTCGCTACCCGGGAGATCGAAATAAGAAAGAAAGTTTTGTAACGAAAATGTTTTGCGTTGCCATCTTCAAATAACCGATAATAAATTTGATCAAATTTCAGAAATCATATACGATACTATCAAGTATAAAAAAAAAGATAAAACTGAAAATTTTTCAAATTTTGAACTTACCCGGATTTTTATGCCTGTTATGGGCCAGGCACGACGTTCCGGTGGGAGAAGAAGATGAGCAGGATGACGAAGCCGGGCGGAAAGGCTCCGGAACCGGCACGGTCCGCGGCAGTGCGCAATCGCGATCCCGAAGCCAGGACGTTTGGTATCCTGGATCTCCAGTTCACATCCGTTGATCCGATCACGATCAGCGGCACTATCGGCGGAACCGCCGATGTCGAATATGCCGATGAACTCCTTCTGTCGGTCCTGACGCCCATTGCCATGCCGCGCATCGATTCCGATCCGCCCGATGATCCGGACGAGTCGTTCGATATCGAGCAAAATGACCTTCACGATCACGCGGAAGACCAGGTCAGCACGGTTGCACCGTTGCAGCAGACGGACATGCACGGCACGACCGGCCTTGTCGATCTGACGCGTTTCGCCGCGGAGGCTGCCTCACCGCAAGCCGCGATGTCCCCCTTCGATCTGGCGCCCAGAGGCGTTGCGGACCAGACGGCCGCTTCCGCCGGGTCTGCGGATCTCGCGCCGCAGCCGGCCAGTGACAGGAATGCCGGCGTCACCACCTCGGTTTGTTTCCTCGAAGGAACCAGGATCTTCGGCCTGAATGGCGACATCCCGGTTGAAACCATGAACCGTGGCGATCGGCTGATCACCAAATCCGGAGCCATGCGGCCGGTGCGCTGGGTCGGACGCCGGACGATCGACAGCCAGCGCCATCCCCGGCCCGAAACAGTCTGGCCCGTGCGGATCGAGCGCGGCGCAATCGACGATGGTCTGCCCGAGCGGACACTCTATCTCTCACCCGATCATGCGATCTATCTCGATGGTTGCCTCGTGCCTGCCAAGGCGCTGGTGAACGGCCGCTCGATCGTCCAGGAGCAGCGCCGCAACTTCACCTATTATCACATCGAACTCGAGACCCACGACATCCTGCTCGCGGAAGGACTGCCCACCGAGTCCTATCTCGACACGGGCAATCGCCGCTTCTTCGAAAGCGACGATGATGCGATGACCCTTCATCCCGATTTCGCACAGACGATGCGCGAAACCCGCAGTTGTGCGCCCTTTGTCGAATCGGGGCCGATGCTGGCCGCGATCCGGGCGCGCATCGATGCGCGGCTGCCCGCTGCCGAGATAACGACCGATCCCGGCCTGCGCGTGCTCGCGAACGGGCGTTTCCTGCCCGTCTCGTCACTCGATCCGACGACCTATGCCGTGCAACTGCCTGCGTCGCCGACCGATCTGCGGCTGATGTCGAATGTCGTCGTCCCCGCCGAACTCCATCCGGACGCCGAGGATCGCCGTCGCCTCGGTCTCGACGTCGTCCAGCTGCTGATAATGAACGAGGGGCGGATGGTTCATGTGCCGCTCGAGAGCGAAATGCTGGGGGAAGGCTGGTACGCGCTGGAGTCCGGGCATCGCTGGACCAATGGCGATGCCGTCATCCCGGCTTCACTGACGGCCGGCGCCAAGACGCTGCTGGTGCGCCTCGCCGGGCAGACGAGCTACCCGGTTGCCGGCGCCATTGCCGCCGGGGTCGGATCCTGATCAGCCGACCAGGCGGGTGAATCCGTTGGTGATCGGATAGCGACGGTCGCGGCCGAAGGCGCGCGCGGTAATCTTCACGCCGGGTGGCGCCTGGCGCCGCTTGTATTCAGCACGGTCGAGCAGCTTCCACACGCGTGCCACGGTCGCCCGATCATGCCCGGCCGCGACCAGTTCCTCGATCGATTTCTCGCCCTCAACCAGTCCTTCCAGCACGGCGTCGAGCACGTCGTAGGGCGGCAGGCTATCCTGGTCGGTCTGGTTCTCCCGCAGCTCTGCCGAGGGCGGTTTGGTGATCACGCGTTCGGGCATCACTGCTCCGGCCGGCCCCAGCGCGTCCGCCGGGCGATTGGCGTTGCGCCAGTGCGACAGCGCGAAGACCGTCGTCTTGTAGACATCCTTCAACACCGAATAGCCGCCGCACATGTCGCCGTAGAGAGTCGCGTAACCCACCGACATTTCCGACTTGTTGCCGGTGGTCAGCACCATGTGGCCAAGCTTGTTGGACAGCGCCATCAGGATCAGTCCGCGCGCGCGGGACTGGATGTTCTCCTCGGTGATATCCGGTGTCCGGCCCTCGTAGAGCGGTTCCAGCACGGCGGCGAAAGCCTCGGTGGCGCCGCCGATCGGCACCGTGTCGCAGCGGATGCCGAGCAGATCCGCGCAGGCGGCGGCATCCTCGAGGCTGTGCGCGCTGGTATAGCGGCTCGGCATCATCACCGCGCGCACCCGCGCCGGCCCGAGCGCATCCACCGCGACCGCCGCCGAAAGCGCGCTGTCGATCCCGCCCGAGAGGCCGAGAATGACGCCGGGAAACCCGTTCTTGTTCACATAATCGGCCAGTCCCATCACCATTGCCCGGTAGACCAGGTCGAGCCGCTCAGGCTCGGGCGGCAGAACGTGCGGTTCCGCGACCAGGCCCGTGGTTGTCCGCTTCCAGACGAGCGTCTCGATCGCCGCACGGAAATGCGGCATCCGCAGCGCCAGCGAGCGGTCGGCATTCAGCGCGAAGGATGCGCCGTCGAAAACGATCTCGTCCTGCCCGCCCGTCATCGCCGCGAAGACGAAGGGCAGGCCGGTCTCCACCACGCGATTGAGCGCGAGTTGCAACCGCACGCCCAGCTTGCCGTCCTCGAACGGCGAGCCGTTGATCGAGACGAGCAGTTCCGCGCCGGTCTCCGCCAGGGTTTCCGACACGGCCGGCAGCCACCAATCCTCGCAGATCATCACCCCGAGGCGAAACCCGCGGAACATCACCGGGCCGGGGGCCGGGCCGGGCGCGAAGACCCGCTTTTCGTCGAATACGCCGTAATTCGGCAACTCGTGCTTGGCCCGCCGGGCGATGATCCGTCCGCCATCAAGCACGAAAGCCGCATTATGCAGCGCGCCTTCCGCCCTCCAGGGCAGCCCGACGATGACGCCCGGCCCGCCATCCGCGGTATCGGCGGCGAGTTCGGCGGCAGCCGCTTCACAGGCGGCAACGAAGGCTGGCTTCAGCACGAGATCTTCCGGCGGATAGCCGGCGATGCCGAGTTCCGGCGTGACCAGCAGGTCGGCGCCACGGCGCGCGGCTTCGGCGCGGGCCGCGCGGATCGCCGCGAGATTGCGGTCGATCGCGCCGACATGAAGGTCGAGCTGGGCGATGGCGAGCGTGAGTGTGTCGGTCATGCCGGCTAGATAGGCGGTTTTGGTGCCGTCGTCACCGCGTGCCGGATTATGACGGATTGTTACGAACCTGCCATCATTTGGCCTCAACGTCTGGTTACCGCCCTCTCACGGCCTGGCGGACCGAATCGCCAGGCCGCAAGACAAGCCAACCTCTTATTGGAGAGATCTCCCATGACCATCGGCACGATCCTGCGCGCGACAATTCCCGCGCTCGCGCTCGCCTTCACCATGAGCGCCGCCGGCACCGCCCAGGCCGCCACCAAGAAGGCGCCGGACAGCAAGGCGAAGACGCATCATGTCGCCCACGCCGCCGCCCTGCCGGGCTACAAGACGCTCGGCGCGGCGAAGGCCGCCTGCCACGGGACGGTGGTTTGGCACGCGACGGGCAGCAAGGTCTTCCATGGCGAAAAGTCGAAGTATTTCGGCAAGACCAAGCGCGGTGCCTATGTGTGCGAGAAGGTGGCTCTCGAACATCATCTGCACGCCAGCAAATACTGAGTCCCTGACCACGATCCCGACAGGGATTGCTTGATTCGCGGCCGGAACGTGTGCAACGTTTCCGGCCGTATTTGGTTAGGGAGATTTCAAATGGGTCTGTTCAACGGAATTTCCGGTCTGATCAGCGGCCTTGCCGAGGGGCAGCCGGCCGGCTCCCTGGCGGAGGCGCTGGAGGGCAGTGGCATCAGTCTGTCCGATCTCACGCAAACACTCCGGCAAAGCGATCTCGGCCCGCATGTCGCTTCCTGGCTCGGTGCGGGAGAGAACCTGCCGGTCAGCGTCGAAGATGTGCGGCAGGCACTCGGTGACCCGCTGGTGGAAAGGATCGCGGCGCAATTCGGGATCGATACGTCGGCGGCGGCTCAACTTCTCGCGCAGCACCTTCCCGCCGCGGTCAGCCAGGCTGCGCCCGGTGACGAAACGACAGACGACGAGTGAGAGACGTCCGAGCTCGCCGCGTCAGGCCCGCTCGCGCAGCAGGAATTCGCGGCCGAGCTTGACCCGCGGCTCGCCGTCATAGGCGACGACATCCGCCGTTGCGTAAGTCTCGCTCCATGTCTCGGGAATGAAGCTCCCTGTCCCGACGACGTCGACGGGCACATGCGCATCCGCCATCACGCTGCACTTCTCGACACCGAAGCCGGACGAGGCGACGATTTTCACCCGCACGAAACCCGCATCGTCCAGCACCTCGCGCAGCCGCCAGATCGCGGCGGCGGACACCCCGGTGCCGATCAGGTAGCGCAATTCGCTATGGCTGCGGTAACGGCGGATCGCGCCGGGCGCGTGCCGCTCCATCACCGCGTAGCTCTCCTGCGGGTCAAGCCCTTCGAGAAAGCGGCCGCCATGGGTGTCGAGCCGGATCGACAGCCGGCCCGCATCGGCCAGCTCGGGAAACCGCCGGCAGACGGCAAGCGCATCGGTCACTTCCCGGCCGAAATAATCGGTCAGCACCGTGAGGTCGGATTCGGGAAAGGTCTCGTGGAACATCTCGGCCGCGCGCACGGTGCTGCCGGCATACCCGATCAGCGCATGCGGCATGGTCCCATAGCCATGCGGCGCACCGAAATAATGCGCGGTCTCGTCAGTGGCGTTGCCGATGAAGCCGCGCGCGCCCTCGGCCCGCGCCGCCCGCGAACCGACCGACGCCGCATAGGCCATCATCTCTTCCATCTCGGCGCCCGCGCAGTGGCGGGATTCCATCGCGAGAAAGGCGGCTTTCGGCAGGGCGGCGCACATCTGATAGGCATTGTGCGCGGCCACACAGGCCGGGCCGAGCTTCTGCAGCAGGATCGTCTCGAGATCCACCAGGGCCACGAAACTGCCGGTCACATAGGCAATCGGCTCGCCTGCGCCTACCCAGGATCCCTCGGGCCGGGCGAGTTCGACCTCGACATGCTCGCCGCGCGCCTCCATCACCTCGTCGAGCCAGCGCAGCATCAGCATCGGCGCGGAGACAACGGGGCGGCGCATGAACAGGGCGTAGGTGACCCGCGCATCGCCGAACCGGGCGACGATCGCCCTGGTCCGGTTGAAATAGGCATCGGTCCGCGCCGCGATCCCGGCGTCGAGATCGGGGCGCGGGACCGCCCGGCGTGCGGCGCGGGTCATTTACTCGGCGGCGATCGCGGTGCCGCGGGGCGCGCGACGGGTCTTCAGTTCCGCCGCGATCAGGAAGGCGAGTTCGAGCGACTGCTCGGCATTCAGCCGCGGGTCGCAGAACGTCTCGTAGCGGGCCCCGAGATCGGCCTCGGAAAGCTGCCGCGCGCCGCCGACGCACTCGGTCACGTCCTGCCCGGTCATCTCGACATGCACGCCGCTCGGCGTGGTTCCCTCGGCCTCGTGAATGTCGAAGAAGCCGCGCACTTCCGACAGGATCGCATCGAACCGGCGGGTCTTCACCTTGCCGGATGTCGTGATCGTGTTGCCGTGCATCGGGTCGCACAGCCAGGCCACATTGCGGCCCTCCCGCTTTGTCGCCCGCACCAGTTTCGGCAGCTTGGCGGCGATCTGCTCCGCGCCCATCCGCGCGATCAGCGTCAGCCGCCCGGCCTCGTTCGCCGGATCGAGGCGCTCGATCAGGCGCAGCATGTCGTCCTCGTCCATGCTCGGGCCGACCTTCATGCCGATGGGGTTCTTCACGCCGCGCATGAACTCGACATGCGCGCCGTCGAGCTGGCGGGTGCGGTCGCCGATCCAGAGGAAATGCGCCGAGCAGGCGTAATGATCGCCTGTCGTCGAATCGACGCGCGTCAGCGCCTGCTCGTAGGGCAGCAGCAGCGCTTCGTGGCTCGTGTAGAACTCGGTCTCGTGGATCTGCGGGGTCGACTGGCTGGTCATGCCGCAGGCGGCCATGAACTGCAGCGTCTCGTCGATCCGTGCCGCGAGGTCGCGGTAGCGCTCGGCGAGCGGCGAGCGGCGCACGAAATCCAGGTTCCAACGATGCACCTGGTGCAGGTCGGCGTAGCCGCCCGAGGCGAAGGCGCGCAGCAGGTTGAGCGTGCCGGCCGACTGGAAATAGCCGAACTCCATCCGCGCCGGATCGGGAATGCGGGCTTCGGCGGTGAAATCCGGCCCGTTGATGATGTCGCCGCGGTAGGAGGGCAGGGTGACGCCGTCGATCGTCTCGCTGTCCGAACTGCGCGGCTTGGCAAACTGGCCGGCCATGCGGCCGAGCTTTACCACCGGCACCGACCCGCCGAAGGTCAGCACCACCGCCATCTGCAGCAGCACGCGGAACGTGTCGCGGATGACGTTGGCGGTGAAGTCGCCGAAGCTCTCGGCGCAGTCGCCGCCCTGCAGGATGAACGCCTTGCCTTCCGTCGCCAGCGCGAGCGAGGCCTTCAGGCGCCGCGCCTCGCCGGCGAAGACGAGCGGCGGATAGCCATGCAGGCGGGCCTCCATCGCAGCGAGCTTCGCCGCGTCGGGATAGGTCGGCACCTGCTTGATCGGCTTCGCCCGCCAGGATTCCGGGCTCCAGCCCGCCGGATCATGCATCGTCGTGTCAGCGTCGTTCATGGCGATCTCCTTGGAGAAGGGCCTATAAGCCAAAACCGGGCGGGCGCGCTACTCCGCCGCCCGCGGCTTCGCCGATTCGCCGCCGCGGTTCACCCGTCGTGTCTCCGTCCGCAGGGTTACGAATTCCTCCGCCGCAGTCGGGTGGATGCCGATCGTGCGGTCGAAATCCGCCTTGGTCGCCCCGGCAGTGATGGCCACGGCAAGCCCCTGCATGATCTCGGCGGCGTCCTCGCCCAGCATATGCGCGCCGATGACCTGGTCGGTCTCCGCGTCGACGATCAGCTTCATCATCGTTTTCCGCGCGCGTCCGCTGAGCGTGTGACGCATGGGCGTGAACCGCGCGACGAACACTTTCGCGCCGTCGGGTGCCGCGTCCTCCGTCACGCCGACGGTGGCGAGCGGCGGGATCGAGAAGACCGCACTCGCCACATTGGCGAGGGAGATGCGGCGCGGCCGGTTGCCGAACAGCGTGTCCGCCAGGGCGTGGCCCTCGGCGGTGGCGACCGGGGTGAGGTTCAGCCGGTCGGTCACGTCGCCGAGCGCGAAGATGTGCGGGACATTGGTGCGATAATCCTCGTCGATCGGGATCGCGCCGCCGGGCCCGGCCGTCACGCCGGCCTTGTCCAGCCCGAGGCCCGCCACGTTCGGTGCCCTTCCGGTGGCGAAAAACACGCAATCCGCCTCGATCATGTGCCCGTTCGACAGATGCAGGCGCCGCCGCGCGCCCGCCGCCTCGATCCGCACGGGCTCGACGCCGTGATGCACGCCAATCCCGTTCGCCGCCAGCGCCTCCGCCAGCCCCGCCCGCAGGTCGGGGTCAAACCCGCGCAGCGGCAGCGGCTGGCGGTAGACGATGTCCACCTTCGAGCCGAGGCCGGCAAGGATTCCGGCGAATTCCACAGCAATATAGCCGCCGCCGACCATCACGACATGCTCCGGCCGCGCCGGCAGGTGGAAGGCGTCGTCCGAGACGATCGCGAGGTCCGCGCCGGGAATGGCGGGCCGGAGCGGCTGGCCGCCGGTCGCGATCGCGATCCGGTCGGCGGTGACGTGCTGCTCGCCCACCATCAGCGTATGCGGGCCGAGAAACCGCGCCCGCGCATTGAAGATCGTGGCGCCGGCCCGCTCCAGCAGTCCCGTATAGGCGCCGTTCAGCCGGCCGATCTCGCGGTCCTTGGCGGCGATGAAACCGGGCCAGTCATGCGCGACGGCGCGCATGTCCCAGCCGAAGCCGCGCGCATCGGCGGCGCCAAGTCCGTACTCCGCCGCCATCACCATCAGCTTCTTTGGCACGCAGCCGATATTCACGCAGGTGCCGCCCCAGTGCCGGTCCTCGGCGATGCCGACGCGCGCGCCATGCCCCGCCGCGATCCGCGCGAGCCGCACCCCCGCCGAGCCGCCGCCGATGACGAAAAGGTCGAAATCGTGGTTCATCCCGATCATCCTGTTCTCACGCCGCCTTACGTAAGGGTTTGTCGCACGATTGGCATGGGATGGAAACGGAATGGCCGCCCTGTCGCGATCGGGCCGGTTGGCGGGCGCGCCGGCCGGTGGCAGGGTCATTCCGCCGGTCCGCTTCCGCGCGCCGGTACTGCCTGACCATCCGCGGCCCACAATCCACGCTCATGCCTGTTTCGGGGAACCGGCCCAATGATCATCACCCTCGTCGCACTGCTCGCGGCCACGGTCGTCACGGTGCCGCTGGCGCGTCGCCTCGGGGTCGGCAGCATCGTGGGCTATCTGTTCGCCGGGCTCATCATCGGTCCGGCCGGCCTGCGCCTCGTCACCGGCATCTCCGAAATCCGCAGCGTGTCGGAGCTCGGGGTGACCATGCTGCTGTTCCTGATCGGGCTGGAGATTCGCCCGCACCGGCTCTGGATCCTGCGCAAGACCATCCTAGGCCTCGGTTTCGGTCACATGATCCCGAGCGCCGCCATTCTGGCCGTCCTTGCCCATTTCGCCGGACTCGGCTGGCCGGCGGCGACGGTGGTCGGCCTCGGCCTGTCGCTCTCCTCCACCGCCATCGTCCTGCCGATGCTGAACGAGCGCAACCTGCTCAGCGCCGCCTCCGGCCGCGATGCCTTCGCCGTCCTGCTGTTCCAGGATATGGCCTTCATCCCCCTGGTCGCCCTGGTGCCGCTGCTCGTCGGCAATACGCTGGCGAGCCATCTCGCCGCCGGCGCGGCCCCGGCGGATGTCGCCGCGCATTTCGCCCACAATGTCCCCTGGCTCGCGGTCGGGCGGGCGGTGCTGGCGGTGGCGGCGATCCTGTTCGGCGGCATGGTCCTCGCCGACCGCGTCTTCCGCCTGATCGGCGGTGCGCGCACCCCCGAGGTGTTCACCGCGATGACGCTGCTGATCGTCGTCGGCACGGCGGCTCTGGCCCACTGGGCCGGACTGTCGGCCTCGCTCGGCGCCTTCATGGCGGGCGCGCTGCTGTCGGATTCGGAGTTCCGTCACGCCATCCAGGCCGATATCGAGCCGTTCGAGGGCCTGCTGCTCGGCTTCTTCTTCATCTCGGTTGGCATGTCGGTCGATTTCTCGCTGTTTCATAGCGAACCGCTGCTGATCGTCGCTTCCGTGGCCGCGCTGCTTGTCGTGAAGACCGCGGTCGGGTTCGTGGTCGCCTTCGCGAAGCGCCGCAACGTGGCCACCGCGCTGCGCTTTGCCGCTGCATTGCCGGAAGGCAGCGAGTTCAGCTTTGTGGTCTTCGCCGCCGCCGTCGGTGCCGGGGTGCTGAACCGGGCCCAGTCTGGGCTGGCGACGCTCACTGTCGCCCTGTCGATGTTGGTGGTGCCGCTCGGTTTCGCCGGCATCGAGCGCTGGGTCATGCCGCGCATCGCCCGCCGGCAGACGCCGCCGACCACCCCGATCGAGGAGGGCGCCGTCGTCCCGGTGCTGATCTGCGGCTTCGGCCGGGTCGGCCAGATCGTCGGCCGGCTGCTCTCGGTGCGACGGATTCCCTTCGTCGCCCTCGACCAGAACGCCGAACATGTCGCCTTCGTCCGCCGCTTCGGCGCGCGGGCCTATTTCGGCGATCCGGCCCGGCTCACCGTCCTGCGCGCCGCCGGCGCGGGCAATGCGAAGCTGCTGGTCATCGCACTCGACGATCCCGATGCGGCGCTCCGGGTGGCCGACCTCGCGCGCCGCCACCTGCCGCACCTGACCATCCTGGCGCGGGCGCGGAACCGCCGCCATGCCCAGTTGCTGATGGATCGCGGCGTCGAGCACATCGTGCGCGAAACCTTTGCATCGAGCCTCGAACTCGGCGAACGCGCGCTGCGCGAACTCGGCATTCCTGCCGAGGAGGCGGCGCGCACCATCTTCACGTTCCGGCAGCGGGACGAGGCGCTGCTCACCGAAACCCTCGGCTTTGCCGGCGACCCGTCGCGCGTGGTCGCCAGCATCGAGCAGAGCGTCGCCGAACTGCAGTCCCTCTTCGAGGCCGATCGCGGCGGCTGAGTTGGGCTATTTCATCGCCTTCTGCCGGGCCACCAGCGCGTCGACGATCTTCGGGATGTCGGCCTCCGCGTAGGGCGCGCCGAACGCTTTCTTCATCTTCGTCACCTCCACTGTCCAGGTCGATGCGGAAAGCTTCGGTTGCCGCTCAACGAATCCCGCCGAGTGGCAGGTGACGCAGTGCTGGTTCAGGATTTCCGCGCCCGTGCCCTGGAAATAGCCACCCGGAGAAGGAACGTTGACCGAGAGCGGCCCCAGCGTCGGTCCGGGTGCAGCCGCCAGTGCAATGGTGCCGCAGACGGTCGCCGCCGCGAGCGCAACAAGAGCGGCGCGCGCGGAATATGTGCTGATGATCTTCATGGCTTGCCGTCCTTTCTCAGGCGACCGTGACGTCGACATGTTCGATGGCGTTGTAGAGGAACCCGCCCGGATTCCAGCCTGCCTTCGCGGGCTGCACGTGCCCTGCCGCGTTGGTGGCCCGGACCATCAGCCGATAGGCCCCCGGCTTGGGGAAGCGCACCGGAATTTGCCAGTCCCGGAAGCCATAGGCACCATGGTTTTGCCCGAGCCTGGCCGGGCGCCAGCTCGCCCCGCCGTCGATCGACACGGCAACGGACTTCAGGGCGCTGCCGCCGCCGAAGGCAAAGCCGCGAACCACGACGGGTCTGCCGGCGGGCAGCCGCGCGCCGTTGGTGACGCTGCCGAAGAAGCTGCGCGGCTTCATCTCGTTGATCGGCACCATCTTGATCCCCGGCTCACCGGGTGTCATCGATCCGGTCGGCGTGTCAGGGATCTTGTAGGCGGTTGCCATCCAGAAATCGGTCGAGGGGTGATCCATCACCTCGATCTCGGTGAGCATCTTCACCCAATAGGTCGAATACCATCCCGGCACGATGAGGCGGACCGGGTAGCCATTGAGCAGCGGCAGATTCGCGCCGTTCATCTGGAAGGCGATCATCACCTCGCCGTCATTGGCGCGTGACAGCGGAATGGCCTTCTCGAATCTGACATCCGCCGGATACAGCCCGCCGCCCTGCTCGAGGCTGCGGAACGCAACATGCGTCGCCCCGGCCTTCACTCCGGCGCGGGCCAGCAGATGCCTGAGCGGCACGCCGGTCCACATTGCATTGTACATGGCGCCATGCGCCCATTGCGCGCCGGGCACCCGCGGTTCGATGAAGCCCCGGCTGTTGCCCGAGCACTGGTTCACCGCAGCGATCTTGCGGATCGGAAAGCCGTGCATCAGCTCGTCGAGCGTGATCTCGACCGGCTTGTTGACGAGGCCCGAAACCCTGATCCGGTATTTCGCCGTGTCGATGCTTTCCGGGAAGTCGGCCATGTGCCAGCGCACGAAGGCGCGGTCGTTCGGTGTGAACAGGTTGTCCCGGAACACCTCGAACGGCGTTTCCAGCAGCGGCGCGCGGGTCCGCTGCAGGATCATCTCGCCTTTTTGCGGAAACGTTCCCGCCGGCACGATGGGCCGCTCGCCATTGGCGAAGGGCAGGGTGACGGTCTGCGGCGCCGCCGCGCCGGCGCGCGAGGCAAGCGCAAGTCCGGCGATCGAGGCGGTGCCCAGCAGGGTCGCACGACGCGTGGCGCCGCCCTCGCTGGAAAAGCTTTGTTTCATGGCGTGTCTCCAAATATCGTTTCTTGAGCCCAACGGGTGTGTCCGTCAGCCTTTTAAGTGTAACGGAATTGTGATATTCTCGAAAGTGAATAAATGTGATGACATGCTACGGACGGTTGCGTGCGGTGCACGGCGCCGCCGCGTCTTGCACGCCGGTGCCGTCCTGCGATAACGCCGGTTCATGCGCATTCTACATCACCTCCCGCTCTCGCCCTTTGCCCGCAAGGTCAGGCTCGTGCTGGCCGAAAAGCGGCTGCCCTTCGAACTCAAGCTCGAACGGACATGGGAGCGCCGCCCGGAATACCTCGCGATGAACCCGGCCGGCACGGTGCCGACCCTGGTCGAGGAGAACGGGCTGGTGGTGCCCCATTCCAACGCCATCTGCGAATATCTCGACGAGGCTTACCCGGACATTTCCCTGATCGGCCGCACGCTGGCCGAGCGCGCCGAGATCCGCGCCGTCACCGCCTGGTTCGACGAGCGCTTCGCCACCGAAGTGTCGCGCAACCTGCTCTACGAGAAGGTGATGAAGCCGGCGGCCAAGCGCGGCGCCCCCGACCCCTCGCGCATCCGCGACGGCTATGCGGCGTTACGCGCCCATCTCGGCCATATCGGCTTTCTCGCCGAGCGGCGGAAATATCTTGCTGGCGCCAATCTCTCGCTGGCCGATTTCGCCGCCGCGGCGCATCTCTCGGCCCTCGATTTCATTGGCGATATCGACTGGTCGGTGAATCCGGCCGCCCGCGAATGGTATGCGCGGATCAAGTCCCGCCCGGCCTTCCGCCCGCTGCTGAACGATCGTGTCTCCGGCTTCACGCCGCCGCCGCACTACGCCGACCTCGATTTCTGATCCCTGCCACCCGGCGGCGCGTCAATCCGCCGCCGCCGGCGGCTGGGCGGCGAGCGCCGCCCGCACCCGGTCGCTCGGATCGGCGAGCACGCCGTGGCGGAGCAGGAAATCGATGATCACGAGATTGACGTTGAACTTTACCTCATCGGTCCCGGCGACGATGCCGAGCATCTCCCGGGCCGGGACGAGGCTGAAGGATTCCACCTCGCCATCCGCCGCTTCGGGGCGGAACGACTCGTCCAGCTCGAGGTCGTAGCAGACCAGCAGGTCGCGCCGCAGCCCCTCCGGCCGCTCCATGTCATAGGCGATCCGCGCCACCGCCCGCGCTTGGGCGATCGTGCCGGCGGGAATGCTCGCCTCTTCGGCAGCTTCCTTCGCCAGCGTGTCGAACGCGCCCATTCCGGCAGAGACGCCGCCGCCGACCAGGTTGTCCAGCTTGCCGGGATCGAGCTTCTTCGTCGCGCTCCGCCGGCCGATCCACAGATGGGGCCCGTCCGCCCGCCGCACATAGCCGTTCAGATGCACGCCGACGCCGATGACTCCGAAGGCGGGCAGCGCCCCGCGGTCGAGCGTTGCGAGCACCGGTCCGTCGATCCGGCTGCGCACGTCGAACAACTCGCCCCGCGTGCGGAAGCCGTGCGCCGGGCCGAGCGGGGTCGCCACCGCGTTCAGCCGCGCGGCCTCTTCCGGCGGAATGCTCAGCCCGCCGGGATGGGGACGCGCATAGAACGCAAGGTCCGCGGCCAGGGCGGCGCCGACATAGCCGACCGGCTCGTCGCCGATATGGAGCGGAATCCGTCGCCCCGGCAGAACCGCCGTGCGGCACCGCGCGATACGTTCGAGCAGCGCGGCCGATACCTGCTCCTCAGTGCCGGCCATTTGCATTTCGTGAACTGCATGCCATCTGCCGGACATGGCCCGAACCGTCGACATTGCCAAGAGCGAAAGCAGTCTCGCCACCGTGCGCTCCCTGCTGCCCTATCTCTGGCCCAAGCGCGAGCCCGGATTGCGCGTCCGCGTCGTGCTCGCCTCCCTGTGCCTGGTCCTCGCCAAGGTCGCGACCGTCATCATCCCGATCCTCTATGCGCGGGCGGTGGACGTGCTGTCGGCCAAGGCCGGCCCGCTCGCCGTGCCGGCGGCGCTGATCGTCGCCTACGCGCTGGTGCGCATCGCCTCGTCCGGCTTCGGCGAACTGCGCGACGCGCTCTTCGCCGCCGTGCAGCAGCGCGCGGCGCGGGTGATCAGCCGCGAGACCTTCGAGCATCTGCACAACCTCTCGATGCGCTTTCATCTCGACCGGCAGACCGGCGGGCTCTCGCGCATCATCCTGCGCGGCACCACCGGCATCCAGACGGTGCTGCGCCTTGCCGTGTTCAACGTGGTGCCGACGCTGATCGAACTGCTGCTGACGGTCGGCATCCTCTGGCACATGTTCAACTGGATCTATGCCGCGATCACGCTGGTCGCGGTCGGCGGCTATCTCGGCTTCACCTTCGGCTTCACCTCCTGGCGCATAAAGTTCCGCCGCCAGATGAACGAGACCGACAACGCCGCCCAGACCAAGGCGATAGACAGCCTGCTGAATTTCGAGACGGTGAAGTATTTCGGCAACGAGGCGCATGAAAGCGTGCGCTTCGACGCGAGCCTCGCCGCCTACGAGACGGCGGCGGTCCGCTCGCAGGTCACGCTCAACGCGCTCAATCTCGGCCAGGCCGCGATCATCGCCGTCGGCCTTGCCGTGCTGATGCTGATGGCGGCGAACGGCGTCGTCGCCGGGCGGCTGAATGTCGGCCAGTTCGTGCTGGTGAACACCTACCTGATCCAGCTCTACCAGCCGCTCAACTTCGTCGGCTTCGTCTATCGCGAGCTGAAGCAGGGCCTGGTCGACATGGAGCAGATGTTTTCACTCCTCCGCACCCCGCAGGAGATCTCCGACCGGGCGGATGCGAAAACCCTGCCGGCGCGGGGTGCTCCCGTGCCGGTCGAGTTCGTGGATGTCCGCTTCGGCTACAGCCCCGATCGGGAGATCCTGCACGGCATCTCCTTCCGCGCCGAACCCGGCCGCAAGATCGCCCTGGTCGGGCCGACGGGGTCGGGCAAGTCGACCATTTCGCGGCTGCTCTTCCGCTTCTACGACGTGAGCGAGGGCGCCGTGCTTGTCGATGGCATCGACGTGCGCGACCTGACACAGGCGAGCCTGCGCGCCGCGATCGGCGTCGTGCCGCAGGACACCGTGCTGTTCAACGACAGCATCCGCTACAACATCGCCTATGGCCGTCCCGGCGCGTCGGATGCCGAGGTCGAGCGCGCGGCCCGCCTCGCCCAGATCCACGATTTCATCATGTCGCTGCCGCAGGGCTATGCGACCACGGTGGGCGAGCGCGGCCTCAAGCTCTCGGGCGGCGAGAAGCAGCGCGTCGCCATCGCCCGCACCATTCTCAAGGATCCCCGCCTGCTGATTCTCGACGAGGCGACCAGCGCCCTCGACACGGCGACGGAGCAGGATATCGGCGCGGCGCTGCGGCAGGTCGCGCGCGACCGCACCACGCTGGTGATCGCCCATCGCCTGTCCACGGTGATCGACGCCGACGAGATCCTCGTCCTGCGCGACGGCAACATCGTCGAGCGCGGCACCCATGCCTCGCTGCTCGCCGCCGGCGGCATCTACGCCGCGATGTGGGCCGCGCAGTCCGAGCAGATCGAGGCGGCCTCGGCCGAACAGGACCTCGCCACCGGCCCGCGCACCCGCGAGCTTCCCCTCCGCCCCGCGACGACTCCGGCCTGAGGGGCCGGCCGCCGCCATAACGATTTCATGACGCAAGGGAATGATCAGATGCACCAACAAGCAACCGAGGCGCAGATCCTCGAGGCCGGCCAGATCATCGACCAGCTGGTTCATCATATGGTCGAGAAGGAGATCCCGACCATCGCCATCGCCTCGGCCCTGCTCGGCGGCGCGCTGAACCTGCTGAGCGCCTCGCTGCCCGACGAGGCCATCCTGCGGATCCTCGACAATGCGATGGAAAGCGTGCGTTCCGGCGCGCTGCGCGAGATCGACGAACCCAAGCAATAGGGCCCCGCCGGCCGAGCGTCCGCGACAAGTCTGCATTTCCCGCTTGACAATGGTTCGGGCTTCACGATAGCAACCGATTTACTACAAGGGTCAAATTAATTGGAGCTCCGCGGTTCGGCGGAGGACCGGAATTCGATCCATCATTTCTTGGAAGAGGAAACACCATGAAAATCGCGTTCCCGACGATTATTGCCGCGTCCGCGCTGGCGGTTGGCGCCTTCGGCCTGACGGCCGCGCACGCCCAGTCGGTCACCCAGCCTTCCGTGCACCAGATCAGCAGCAAGAAGACGACGATCGCCTTCCTGCTGCCCGAGAACTCCTCGCCGCGCTATGAGCAGGTCGACCGTCCGTGGTTCATCAAGATGGCGCATGCGGCCGATCCGAACGCCAAGCTGATCGTCAGCAACGCCAATTCGAGCCCCGACACCCAGCTCAACCAGGCCGAATCCGCGATCTCGAACGGTGCGGACGTTCTCGTCGTCGATCCGGTCGACGGCAAGGCCGGTGCCGCGATCGTCAACTACGCCGCGCGCAACCACGTCAAGGTCATTTCCTACGACCGTCTGATCCAGGATTCGAAGCCCGATTACTACGTCTCGTTCGACAACACGAAGGTCGGCGAGCTGCAGGGCGAGTATATCGCCAAGCACACCAAGCCCGGCGGCAGCGTGATGATGATCAACGGCGCGCCGACCGATCCGAACGCGTTCGACTTCCGCAAGGGCGCGATGAACGTGCTCGGCCCGCTCTTCAAATCCGGCAAGCTGCACCTCGCCTACTCGGTGATGACGCCGGACTGGAGCCCGCAGAACGCGTTCGAGGAAAGCCAGCAGGCGCTCACCCGGCTGCACAACAAGGTCAACGCCGTCCTCGCCGCGAATGACGGCACCGCCTCCGGCGTGATCCGCGCGCTCCAGGCGGTCGGCCTCGCCGGCAAGGTGCCGGTGACCGGCCAGGATGCGACCAATGGCGGCCTGACCTTCATCCTCGAAGGCCTGCAGTCGATGACCGTGTTCAAATACGTCCCCGAGGAAGCCGCCGCGGCGGCGGAACTCGCGGTGGCGGTGGCGACCGACACGAAGCCGCCGGCCGGCCTGCTGAACGGCAAGACCAACAACAAGATGATCGACGTCCCGTCGGTCCTGCTGAAGCCGCTCGTGGTCACCAAGGCGAATATCGCCGGCTCGGTGATCAAGTCGGGCTATACCACCTGGAAGGCGATCTGTGTGGGCCCCGCGGCCCAGGGCAAGATCTGCAAGGCCCACGGCGCCTGATCCGGGACCATTGACGGCGCGGCGGACGCCCCGCGCGTCCGCCGTTTGCTTGGGAGGACGAGAGATGAGTGCGGCAATCGCGGCTGAACCCGCCGCAGCACCCCTGCTTGAGGTGCGCGGCCTGCAAAAGCGCTACGGCGCCGTGGTCGCCCTGCGCGACGTGAACTTCACCGTCCGCCGCGGCGAGGTGACCGCCCTGCTTGGCGACAACGGTGCGGGCAAATCCACGACCATCAAGGCGATCGCCGGCGTCGCGCCGATCGACGAGGGAGAAATCCTGCTCGAGGGAAGGCCGGTCTCGATCCGCCACCCGTCCGAGGCGACGGCGCTGGGCATCCAGACCGTGTATCAGGATCTCGCCCTCTGCGACAATCTTGGCATCTGCGCCAATCTCTATCTCGGCCGCGAACTCGTCAGCACGCCGACCGCGCTCGGCCCGCATGTGCTGCGCGATGTCGACATGGAACTCGAAGCGCGGCGGGTGCTGAAGACGCTGCGGATCAACCTGCCCGCGCTCGATACGCCGGTGGCCTCGCTCTCCGGCGGGCAGCGCCAGGCGGTCGCCATCGCCCGCGCCGTGCTGTGGGATTCGAAGCTCGTCATCATGGACGAACCCACCGCCGCCCTCGGCGTCGCCCAGACGGCGGAGGTGCTCCGCCTGGTGCGCGACCTCGCCGAGCAGGGCTATGGCGTCATTCTCATCACCCACAACATGCAGAACGTCTTCCAGGTGGCGGACAACATCGCCGTGCTGCGCCTCGGCGCCACGGTGATGGAAGCCCGCAAGAGCGACGTGACGCCGGAGCAGGTGGTCGGCGCCATCACCGGCACGCTCGCCATTCCCGGGACCGGCGCGGCAGGAGCCATGGCATGAGCAGCGTGCAGCATCCGGAGCAGAAATCCGAGCAGAAATCCCCGTTCAGGCGCTGGCTGACCGGGGTCGCGCAATCGACCGATCTCGGCATGCTGCCGGTGATCGCGGCACTCATCGTCATCTGGATCGTCTTCGAGACGCTGAACGCCAACTTCCTGACCCCGCGCAACCTCTCCAATCTCGCGGCCCAGATCGTCGTCACCGGCACGCTGGCGCTGGCCGAAATCTACATCATCCTGCTCGGCATGATCGACCTGTCGATCGGCTGGAACTCGGTTCTCGCCGCGTCGGTGTTCTCGCTGGCCACGGTGTTCTTTCACCTGCCGGTCGGCGTCGGCATCGTGCTTGGAATCGCGCTGGCGACCGGCCTTGGTTTCCTCCAGGGCATGGTGGTCTCGCGGATCGGCGTGCCGAGCTTCGTCGTCACCCTCGGCGGCGGCATGATCGCCGAGGGCCTGACGCTCGCGATCCTGACGCCGCATGGCGGATCGGTGCCGCTGGCGGACAATTTCACCACCGCGATCGGCACGCTCAATCTCGATCCGCTGTGGTCGTGGGTGCTGAGCCTGCTGCTGTTCGGCGCCTATGCCGCGGTCACGCTGAACGGCATCCGCAAGCGCACGGCGAGCGGCCACGAGGGCGGGTTCGCCGCGACGATGCGGCTGGTCGGCGTCGCCATCATGCTGTTCGGCGCGGTGTTCATGCTGAACGCCTATCGCGGCGTGCCGTTCCTGCTCATGATCTTCCTGATCGCGCTGTTCGCCTCGGCCTTCGTCACCAAGTCCACCCGCTTCGGCCGGCATCTCTACGCGGTCGGCGGCAATGCCGAGGCGGCGCGCCGCGCCGGCATCTCGGTGAAGGGGATTCAGCTCGCCGTCTTCATCATCGCCGGCTTCCTTGTCGGCCTCGCCGGCTATCTCGATGCGGCACGCCTCGGCGTCGCCTCCGCCTCGGTCGGCAATGGCGACATCATGCTCAACGCCGTCGCCGCGGCGGTGATCGGCGGCACCTCGCTGTTCGGCGGGCGCGGCAGCGTCTATGGCGCGCTGTTCGGCGCACTGGTGATCGCGAGTGTCAGCAACGGCATGAACCTGCTCGGCGCCGCCTCATCGGTGCGCTTCATCGTCGAGGGGCTGATCCTGCTGGCTGCGATCACCATCGACACCATCCTCCGCCTCCGGCGGATGCGCAGCGGCCGGGCCTAACGCCCGGCTGCCACGCCAGCCGCGGGAAGGCCGCCGCCATGTTGCGCATTCATGGCGGCGGCTGCCTCGGCGGCGGCCAGCGCGCCCTCGAGATAGCCGCCGAATTCGGGCGCGCTCTCCGATCCCGAAAGCAGGACGCGGCCGCGCCACGGCGCGGGCAGGGCGAGCGGCGCATAGGCCGGATGCCCGGCCAGCGGCGGGGCGTCGGCCGGAGTCGCGGTCAGCTCGTCGGTCGACCAGTCCTGGATCAGCAGCGCGCGCGGTGATCCGGCCGCCGGGCCGAACAGCGATGCGAGCTGGGCGTGCACCGCATCCTCCAGCCTTGCCCGGCGCGCCGCCCGCATCGCGGCCGGCCAGGCGAAGAAGCCGAACAGCGCCGCCTCGCCCGCGGCACCGGGCAGGCTGGCATCGTGAATCTCGCCCAGCGGCCCGCACCGGCTGAAGGCCCCGCCCGACAGGCCGGAAGCGCGCCAGACCGGCGCGTCGTAGATCGCCAGCGCCTTGGCGTGCCCGGCCATCCAGGTCGGCACCGCCTCGAACTGCCGCAGCGAAGCGGCGGGCAGGGCGGGCGCAAAGCCGATCGTCGCCGCCAGTCGCGGCGGCAGCGCCAGCGCCACGCGCCGCGCCCGCAGCGCTGCCGCCCCGGTCTCGACGCCGACCGCATCCGACTCCAGGACCAGCCGCTCGACCCGGGTGCCGAGCCGGATCGTGCCGGGGGCGAGGCGGGCGGCGAATCCTTCGGCGAGGGCGGCGATCCCGCCCTCGACCCGCATGCTCGGCGGCTCCTGCGCGAAGCCGTGGGGCAGGCGCTGGGCCGTCCCGTCGCTGTCCTGGAACACGAAGCCGCCTTCATCCGCCTGGCGGTAGAGCCGGAGGCCGAGTGCAGCGGCGGCCCGCGCCACGCGCGGCTGCATGGCCGGCCAGATCCAGGCCGGGCCGAGATC
>NZ_AFPR01000084.1:0-7116 GCF_000219295.1 Acidiphilium sp. PM | reverse complement strand
CCTGGGTGACGGCGCGGGCGCGCTCGATCGCTTCGCGCACGGCCCGGCGATGGCCGCGGGCGTGCAAATCGAACCCGGTCTCGCCGCCGGCATCGGCCTCGCGTTCGGCAAGATCGCGGGCGAGCTCGGCCAGCGCGAGCGCCGCATCCGCCAAGGCCGCGCGCGCCGGGCCGAACGGACGGATGCGCCAGAGCGCAAGGGTCAGGATCGCGGCTTCCGCGGCGCCGGCCCAGAAGCCGAAGGCCGCATGCAATGCGGCGACCGGCGAGCCGGTCGGCATGTCGAGCGCCAGCACGATCGTGACGGCAAGCAGGTTGCCGGTCAGCAATCCGCCCTGCCCGTAGATGCGGGCAAGGCTGCAGCAGAAGATGGCAAGTCCCGCGACGGGAATGGCAAGCAACGGGCTGGCGCCGTCCAGCAGCCCGAAACCTCCGAGGCAGATCGCGCCGGCCACGCCGAAGATCAGCATCGGCGGCAGGCGGGCCGGCAGCGCGCCGCCTGGATCGGTAAAGCAGGCGAGCAGCGCGCCGAGCGCCGCGAGGGCGAGTTGCGGCTGGTCCAGCAGGGCGCCCGCCGCGAGCGTGCCGGCGACCGCAATCGCGGCACGAATTCCCTCGAGCAGGGAGACGGCGCGGAAGTTCAGCGCGAGGCTGCCGCCCGTCAGCGGCAACCCTGCACGATCGGTCAGCCGGGAGGGCGCATCAGCCGGCGTCATCGTCCGGCGGGCCGAACGTGCCCGACCGCGGGAAGCCCGTCGGCGGCAGCCTTCCGGCCTGGCCGCGCGCGCCGAGCCATTCGGCGAGCCGCGTTTCCGTCCGCTGCTTGTCGCCCAGCCGCCAGCTCAGCCCGGACGCAAGGGTAAAGGCCTTGGCGTCGGCCAGCCCGCCATCCTTGTATTTCTGCAGGATCACGCCGGCACCGCGCGCCATCTCCGGCACCTGCTCGAGCGGGAAGACCAGCAGCTTGCGGTTCTGCCCGATCACCGCGAGATGGTCCCCCGCGACCTTCCGGCACAGCATTGCCTCCTGCCCCGGCCGGACGGTGAGGATCTGCTTGCCGGTGCGTTTTTCCGCGCCAAGCTCGGCACCGGCGATGATGAAGCCCCGTCCGTCAGTGCCGGCAACGAGATAGCGCGCCTCGGGATCGGCGATGAAAAGCGCCGCCACCTCGTCCTCGTTGCCGAGATCGACCATCAGCCGGATCGCCTGGCCATCGCCGCGCCCGCGCGGCAGCTCGGCGGCGCGCAGGCTGTAGACGCGTCCATTGGTCGCGAAAACCGTCACGCGGTCGAGGCTGGAGCAGCGCAACAGCGCCTTCAGCCGGTCGCCTTCCTTGAACTTCAGCTCGGCCTCGGCCACGGCATGGCCCTTGAGCGCGCGGATCCACCCTTTTTCCGACAGGATCACGGTGAGCGGCTCGCGCTCCACCAGCGCCTCGACCGCCACCTCGGTCACCGGCACAGCACCGCTGATCGTGGTGCGCCGCGCGCCCGGACCGCCGCCGAATGTCTTCGCCGTCGCCTCGATTTCGGTCTCGATCCGCGCCCAGCGCTTGGCCGGGTCGGCCAGCATCGCATCCAGCGCCTTACGCTCGGCGGTCAGCGCCTTGTGCTCCTTGCGGATTTCCATCTCCTCGAGCTTGCGCAGGCTGCGCAGCCGCATGTTGAGGATCGCCTCGGCCTGGGTGTCGGTCAGGGTGAAGGCGGCGATGAGCGCGGGTTTCGGCTCGTCCTCGGTGCGGATGATGCGGATCACCTCGTCGAGATTGAGAAAGACCGCGAGATAGCCTTCGAGGATTTCCAGCCGGCGGGCGATCGCGGCGAGGCGGTGGCGCGAGCGCCGCTCCAGCACCTCGTGCCGGTGATCGAGCCAGGCGCGCAGCATCTCCCGCAGTCCCATCACCCGCGGCGTGCGGTCGGCGTCCAGCACGTTCATGTTCATGCTGAAACGCTGCTCGAAGGCGGTGGCGCGAAACAGGCTCGCCATCAGCATGTCCGGATCGACGGTGCGCGATTTCGGCTCGAGCACGATGCGCACGCGCTCGGTGCTTTCGTCGCGGATATCGCCCAGCAAGGGCAGCTTGCGCTCCGCCATCAGCTGCGCGACCTGCTCGATCAGCCGGGATTTCTGCACCTGATAGGGAATTTCGGTGACCACGATCTGCCACGCCCCGCCCTTGAGATCGCTGCGGCTCCAGCGCGCCCGCACGCGCAGCGAGCCGCGGCCGGTCTCGTAGGCGGAGAGCAGGGTCGCGCGGTCCTCCACCAGCTCGCCGCCGGTCGGGAAATCCGGCCCCTGCACGAAATCGAGCAGCGCCGCGGTCTCGGCATCCGGATGGCGGATCAGGTGGATCGCGGCGGCACAGAGCTCGGCCGCGTTGTGCGGCGGGATCGACGTCGCCATGCCGACCGCGATGCCGGCCGCGCCATTGGCCAGCAGGTTGGGAAACGCGCCGGGCAGGACGACGGGCTCGGAATCCTCGTTGTCATAGGTCGGGCGGAAATCGACGGCGTCCTCGTCGATCCCCTCCAGCAGCGCGGCGGCGACCTCGGTCAGCCGGCTTTCGGTGTAGCGCATCGCCGCGGCGTTATCGCCGTCGATATTGCCGAAATTGCCCTGGCCCTCGATCAGCGGATAGCGCGAGGCGAAATCCTGCGCGAGGCGGACCAGCGCCTCGTAGATCGACATGTCGCCATGCGGGTGGAACTTGCCCATCACGTCGCCCACCACGCGGGCGCATTTCTTGAAGCCCGAGCCCGGATCGAGCCGGAGCTGGCGCATCGCGAAGATCAGCCGGCGATGGACCGGCTTCAGCCCGTCGCGTACATCCGGCAGCGACCGCGCCATGATGGTCGACAGCGCATAGGCAAGGTACCGCTCGGAAAGGGCGGTGGCGAGTTTCGTGTCCTGAACATTGCCCAGGAGGTCATCGGGCATCGTCGTCTCCGTTCAGTCTGCGGGTCAGCCGGTCATAGAGGTCGAGCCGGGCCGTGGGAAGCGGGGCATGGCGCGCGCCGAACGCATCGCGGGCGAGGAAATGGCCGGTCAGCGCCAGCCCGTCGCGGCAGGCAGCAAGGTCGGCCTCATCGTCCGCGGCATCCTCGTCGAGCAGGAAGGCCGGCAGCTTCAGCAGCCGCGGCGCCCAATCGCCGGCTGCGCCGCGCGCCACCGCGCGGCCGGTGCGCGGCGAAACGAAGGCGAGATCCTCGGCCGCCCCGGACAGCGCGCAGGACGACAGATCGAGCCCGTAGCCGAGCTCGCGCAGCAATTCGAGTTCGAAGCGCACCAGCGCCGGCAGCGCGGTGCCGGCGATGCCGATGCCGCCCAGCAGCCGCGCAAGCCGGATGAACGCGCCGCGATGCGCCTCGCGCTCCGGCAGCGCACCCGCCGCGACGGCACAGGCCGCGCGCAGCACCGCCAGCGCCAGCGGGTCCGCCATCGCGATCGCGGCGGCGGGATGCACCAGCTCCCCGCTGATGCTGCCGAGCTGTTCCGGCAGGCGCGCGACCCAGCGGGCGTTGATCAGATTGCCTTCCTGCCAGATCGCCGCCCCGCGCCGCCCTGCCCCGCCGCGCGCCAGCCCGTGCCAGGCGCCATGCGTCTCGGCCAGGACGATGGTCCGCAGATCGCTCTCGCCGAACGCGGCAACGCTGAGGACGATCGCGGGTTCGCTCCATTCCATGCGCAGCCCTGCTCAGGAAAAGCCGGGTCGCGAATTTCGAGCCAGCCGCCTTCCCCGGTTCCATCGCGCGCCGCGACCTCGAACGAGATGTCGACCTCGCCGAAATAGACCGGCAGGTCGAAGCGCCAGTGCCGGGTTTCACCGGGCCGGATCTCGTGGGCGGCACGATGGATCTCCCGCCCGCTGCCGGCCGCCGCGAAGCCGATCGCCAGACGCAGCGCCGGGCCCGGCGCGGGCAGCAGGCGCAGCTGCGCCTCGAAGGCTGCGGGACCGGCGGCGAAGCAGCGCAGCGTGAGCCGGACCGGGGCTTCGCCGGCAGGAGCGAGGCAGAATCCCGTGTCGCCCACCGGCCTCCAGCCGCGCCCGGGCAGCGTGCAGGCCAGCGGATCGCCAGCGATGTCGAAAACCGGTTGCCGACGCGATGCCGGTTGCGGGCCGAAGGCAGCACGGTCGAACACGGCATGGCTCGGCATGGTGCCGGCCCGCCAGGCGGGCGGCGGGAACCGGGCGATCAGATCGGACGGAATCGTTGTTCCGCCCGTATGGATCATCACGCGGCGGAAGGCGGCCAGCACGCCATCGATCGCTGGGTTGGCGAGATCGGGGCAGGCTGCGGGATCGACGATCAGCAGATCGGCCTCGCCCCAGCCGAGATGCCGCAACACAGGCTCGAAGCCGAGCGTGACGATATCGCCCCGTGGATCGGGCACCAGCCGCTCGGCGCCGGTTGCCGGATCGGTCATCACGGCGAGGCGGGCGCCGGCAATGCCGACCGGGTTATGGATGGCGGAGATCCGCCGCCAGGGCAGCGTATTCAGCGCGTGCAGCCGGGCGCGCCCGGGCACCGGTTCGATGCTGGCAACGGCGGCGGCCGGAAACGCCGCGGCGAGGGCGACGGCAAGATATCCATCGCCAATCACCATGATCCGGTGCGGCAGGAACGGCAGATCGAGTCCTGCCACGCCATCCCGCAGCGCGGTGATGGCCGCTTCGGCATCGCCACTCCCGGCGCGCAGCCAGAGTGGATGCGCGAAACCAGGCCAGGCGACACACACGAGCCCGATCCGCCCGGCCACCGCCGCGCGCACCGATGCCGCCGCGTCGCCGGCCGGCGATCCCGAAGCCGGGTCGTCTGGGCCGGTCGGACCGCCGGCCAGCCGGCGGGCGATGTCGCGGCGGGTTCCAGCCGGAAGCGGAGCGGACGTGTGCGAGCGGAAATCGTCCGGCGCAGGCACGCGTCAGCCCGCCAGGGCGGCCTTCGCCGTCGATGCGAGATAGCCGGCAGCGATGGGCAGGATCTCGTCGTTGAAATTGTAGTTCTGGTTGTGCAGGAAGGCTCCCTCGGTGGCCGGCCCGTTGCCGATCCAGGCATAGGCGCCAGGAATTTCCCGCAGATACCACCCGAAATCCTCGCTTGCCATGGTTGGCGGCAGATCGGTCAGCACGGGCATGCCAAGGTCCCGCGCCACGCGGCGGCCGAGTGCGGCCTCGTCCTTGTGGTTGATCGTCGCGGCGAGGCGGCGCTCGAATATCACCTCGCCGCGGCAGCCCATCGCGGAGGCCGTATGGGCGACGATCTCGCGAATGCGGCCGGTGACATGGTCGAATACCTCCGGCAGCAAGGCGCGGACCGTGCCGCGCAGCGTCACCGTGTCCGGAATCTGGTTGTCGGCCTCGGCACCGCGCAGCACGCAGATCGAAATCACCGCGGCATCGAGCGGGTTGATGTTGCGCGAGACCACCGATTGCAGCGCGACGATGATCTGCGCGGCGCAAACCACCGGGTCTGCGGTTAGGTTCGGCATCGCGGCGTGGCCGGCATGGCCGTGGATGGTGATGCCGATGCGCTCGCCCTGGGCCATCATCGGCCCGTCATGGATCATGATCGCGCCGGCCTCGACCCCCGGCCAGTTGTGGTAGCCGAAGATGCGCTCCATCGGGAAGCGGCGGAAGAGCCCGTCTTCCATCATCGCCAGGGCGCCGCCGAAGCCCTCCTCGGCCGGCTGGAAGACGAAATGCACCGTACCCGACCAGTCCGGATCGTCTCGCAGCAACATCGCCGCGCCGAGGAGCGAGGTGGTGTGGCCATCATGCCCGCAGGCATGCATCACGCCCGGCGTTTTCGAGGCGTAAGGCAGCCCCGTCGCCTCGGTGATCGGCAGCGCGTCCATATCCGCGCGCAGGCCGACGCTGCGATTGCCGCCGCGCCGCAGGGTGGCGACGACCCCATGCCCGCCAATGCCCGACTCGAAGGGGATGCCGAGTTCCTTCAGCCTCTCGCAGACGAAGGCGGCGGTCTTTTCCTCGCGCAGCGAGAGTTCGGGGTGCTGATGCAGGTATCGGCGCCATTCGGTGAGCGTGGGCGCGATGCGTTGGGCGTGCGTGTCGGGCATGGATCGATCACCTGTATGAGCTCTCGGTCCAGAGTATGCGCCGCCGCGCCCCTGCGGCAAGGGGGCGCGCGAATGGCCTGAAAAGAATGTCTCTGACCCGTCCCCGAACTTTCATCCGTGTGCGATTGGAGTCTCGGCCGCTTCTGTTACGCCGTTCGGTGCCGGTTGTGGTGAGGCCCTCGGCATAGTCCGCCGGGGTCTGGTAGCCGAGCGAGAAGTGCGGCCTCGCGGCATTGAAATCCGCCACCCAATCAGCGATGGCGGCGCGGGCATGATCGAGGCCGAAGAACAGGCTCTCGTTCAAAAGCTCGTCGCGCATGCGGCCGCTGAAGGATTCGACATGGCCGTTCTGCATCGGCTTGCCGGGCCCGATCTAGTGCCATTCCACCCCGTGATCCTTCGACCAGACGAGGGTGGCGTCCGAGGCGAACTCGGTGCCGTGGCCGGAAACGGTCATGCCGGGCCGGCCGCGGCACCCGATCAGACGGGTCAGTTCCCGCGCGACCCGGCAAGCGGGCTTCGTTGATGGTCCCAGAGGCTCGCGGGATGCCGCCTGCCTCATCCTTCATGGCGGATTCCGAAAGACAGGAGGCTCCAACTTCCAAATAGGATGTCGGCATGACGAGTCCGGCGTGCCTGGCCCATCTTCAGCCCGCCATACTCCTTGCGCCAGCGGTCGTAGCTCGGCTCGGTGATACCGATCCGACGGCACGCATCCACAACCGTCCCGCCTTCCGCCAACGCAATCTCAGGCTCACGAAGTTTGTCGATAATCTCTTCCGGCTTGTGATTCCTTCTATCCCGGCCCTCCTTCATGCGAAAAATCCAAGCGATTTCAGTCCAGATCACCGCGACCCCGTCTGTTGTTGCAAGCCGGCAGAATTATAATCTTCTGAAATCACTCAACTATCTTTTACGACCCGGCTCTCGGGCCCGTTGGCCGCAACGCCATATCCGGCTGTGTTTATTGTCAACGCCAATCATGGTAGCGTTTATTGTTCGTGAGTTCGCTTTTTGGACAAAAAATTTACAAGGCAAGCAA
>NZ_AFPR01000085.1:0-23952 GCF_000219295.1 Acidiphilium sp. PM | reverse complement strand
GGATCATGCCGCGGCGCGCGACCTGCTGCCGCTGCTGGAGCGCAAGGCCGGGCGCATCCTGGCCAATGGATGGCCGACCGGCGTCGAGGTCTGCGAGGCCATGGTGCATGGCGGACCGTTCCCGGCGACGACCGATTCGCGGACGACATCGGTGGGCTCCAAGGCGATCGAGCGGTTCCTGCGCCCGGTCTGCTACCAGGACCTGCCGGCGGACCTGCTGCCGACGGCGCTGGCGGACGGCAATCCGCTCGCCATGCCGCGGCTTGTCGACGGCGTGATGCGGGACTGAGGCATACCTACCGTCCGCCGGGCCGCGGTCAGCGGCCCGTTCGGGCGCGCCAGGCGGCGAACCGGGTTTCGGTTTCCGGATCGGTCGGCGGATAGAGGCCGAGGATCGTCGCGCCGGCCTTCACCTGCTCGGTCACGAAATCCTCGAAGACCGTCATCTCCGTAGCCTCGTCGGCGAGTTCGTCGGCGAGGTGGGCGGGAATCACGATGGCGCCGTCGGCGTCGCCCACGATCACGTCGCCCGGGAAGACCGGCGCGTCGCCGCAGCTGATCGGGTCGTTGATGGCGATGGCCTGGTGCAGGGTGAGATTGGTCGGCGCGCTGGGACGCACGTGATAGGCCGGGAAGCCGAGCGAGGCGATTTCGGCGCTGTCGCGAAAGCCGCCATCGGTGACGATGCCGGCAGCGCCCCGCTGCATCAGCCTGGTGACGAGAATGCCGCCGGCCGAGGCGGCGCGGGCATCCTTGCGGCTGTCGATTACCATCACCGCGCCGGGCGGGCAGGTCTCGATCGCCTGGCGCTGCTTGTGATCGCGATCGCGGAAGACGGTGATCGGGTTGAGGTCTTCGCGCGCTGGAATGTAGCGCAGGGTAAAGGCCTCTCCGACCATGCTCCGTTCCGGCGGGCTCAGCGGCAGCGCGCCCTGGATGAACTGCTGGCGCAGGCCGCGCTTGTAAAGCGCGGTGGCCAGGGTCGCCGTGCTGACACGGGTGAGTTTTTCGCGCGTATCCGGCTTGAGCATCGGTTCCTCGCTGCTGGCCGGAAGGTGCAGGTTTCCCGGCCCATGTTGCTGGACGACAGCGCCAGCTGGCGGGATTGCCGCCCGCGTGTCGTCGTGGTGGGTGCGTAAGACAGTCCGGGATTGACCATGCATGGCGCTGTCGGGTCAATGCGCCGGCCGGGAGACCTGATGCGACCATGGCGCGGGCTGCGGTCGATCGTTCGCACTGCCGATCAACGGCAATTGACTCATCTCAATGCCGTGATCCCCTTTACGGCCTAGTATCCCAAATCTGAAATCCATCGGATTTCAGATTCAAAGTGGACACTGGAAAAAACAATAGTTTAGTGGCCTGCCTGTCCCTGAAATTCACCCACGAATTTCAGGGGCAGGACACTAAAGCATCATCCGATCGGACAAAGTCATCTGATCAAATTAAGATGCCATGATTATCAATATGATAGAGCACTGCTTCGGATTCCCCTGGATGAAAGGCGGCCCGCGATGCCGAACCTGATCCGTACCGGCCTTCTGATGGCGGCATTGACCGCGCTGTTCGTGGCGATCGGCTACTGGATCGGGCGAGGAGCGGGGGCAGCCATCGCGCTCGCATTCGCCGCGGCAGGGAACTTCGTGGCATATTGGGTGTCCGACCGGGCGGTGCTGGCGATGTACGGTGCGCAGCCGGCGAATCAGGCCGCGTTTCCGCGCCTCGTTGCGCAGGTGGATCGGCTGGCGAGCAAGGCGGGACTGCCGCCGCCGCGCGTTTATGTCATCGACAACGATCAGCCGAACGCCTTCGCCACGGGGCGGAACCCGCAACATGCCGCCATAGCCGTCACGACCGGACTGCTCGGGGCGCTGGATGAGGCCGAACTTGCCGGCGTGATCGCCCATGAACTGTCGCATATCCGGCACCGCGACACGCTGACAATGACGGTCACGGCAACGCTGGCCGGCGCGATCGGGATGATTTCGAACCTTGCCATTTTCTTCGGCGGCAGCGACGAGCGACGGAGTTCACCTTTCGCCGGCATTGCCGGACTGCTGCTTTTGCTTCTTGCGCCGCTGACAGCCACGCTGGTGCAGCTTGCCATTTCCCGCACCCGCGAATATGCGGCGGATGCCCGCGCCGCTTCTCTCACGGGCCAGCCGCTGGCTCTTGCCCGCGCGCTGATGCGCATCGACGAGATGGCGCGCTGGGTTCCGAATGACGATGCCGAACGCAACCCCGCGACCGCTTCGCTGTTCATCGTCAACCCGCTCTCGGGCACCACGTTCGACACGTTGTTTGCCACCCATCCACCCATCCGCGAGCGCGTGGCCAGGCTGCGGCACATGGCGCAGTTCGACGCTTCGAAAAACTAACAAATCGTCAATTTGCTGGGGTGAGGGAATTGGTACACGAGGAAGGCGGGCGTGCCGAGCGAGCGGCACGCCCGTGCGGGATCAGCCCGCCTTGATCTCGATCTTGCGCTCGGCGCGGATGGCCTCGGGGCGCTTGGGCAGCGTGATCGTGAGCACGCCGTTCGCAAAGCGTGCCTCGATCTTCGATGCGTCGGCGCCGGCAGGCAGGCTGAAGCGACGCTCGAACTTGCCGTAACGCCGTTCGCAGAGTTGGTAGTCCGCTTCTGAGGTTTCCTGCTCGGTGCGTTTTTCGCCGGCGATCGCGAGCGTGTCGTCGGTGGCCTTGATCTCGACATCCTTTTCCGTCAGCCCGGGCAACTCTGCCGTGATGACGAAGGCTTTTTCCTGTTCGACGATATCCACCGCGGGAGCGCCAAGGCCGCGCGAGAGGAACGGTTCGAAGGGCAGGCTGGTGGGCAGGGCGCGACGCAACAGGCCACCGTCGAAATCCTCGAAGAGCCGGTTCACTTCGCGGCGCAGGGACTCGAACGGGCGCCAGAACTCGGGCGCCGCCTGCGGGCGGCGTTCTGGTTCCGCCGCTTTCGGCCGGGGTTCGACCTGGGTACTCGGCATGGCGATTCTCCTTTCCTGAAGACGATTTTTCAAAAACCGTCGACGGCTTGAGACGTTAGCTTTGGCTGGTGCGCCGGCATTGATCTGGGTCAACGATGACGGCGGTGATACCAGGCGCAATGTCTCGTTCGGTCCGATCGGATCGTGGATTTTGCAGCAGATTTCGGAACGTGCGGGACGGGTTCCGGCAAGCTTCTGGCGGCATCGGCCTTTCGGGCGATGCCGCGGGGCTTATCGGATGAACCGCCGTCGCCTATTGGTCGGCCGGCGGTTCGACTTCCGGTGCGTCGATATCCGGCTCGGGTGTTTGCGGGCTTGGCACCTCGATTTCCGGCGCCTCGACCTCCGCGGCTTCGGTATCGGGCGTTTCACCCACCTCTGGGGGTTCGACGTCGCCCGAAGCGTGGGCGGTGCCGGGATTTCCGGCCGGGCCCTCATTCGTGCGGACCTCTGCGGCGGCGGAGGATTTCGTGGTGCTGCCGCTTGGGCCCGCCTTGGTCGCGGGCGGTTCGGATTGCGGCAGCGACGGGACTTCGGGCGTGACTTCCGTGGCCGAGATCTCGCCGTTTTCCGCGATCTCGCCGACGACTTCGACGGGGTAGAGGCCGGAGAGTCGTTGCCGGCCGGCCCGCTCGGTCGCTTCCATTCCGTCGGCGGCCAGCAGTCGGCCGTTGCCGGTCGAGCGGAAATAGTTCCGGACCTCGACCCGCGTTCCCGGCGCGCCGAGTTGGATCGGTCGCGGTTCGAGCGTGGTCAGTACAGGGTGGCCGTTGACGATGATGCCAGAGGCAACGACACGCTCGCCGGCATGGAGCCCAGCGATTTGTGCCGGGTCGGCGCGCAGGGTGAGGCGGCCTATCGTTACGTGGCCTGCCCCGGCAGTGTTCACCGCGGCTTCGAGCCGGAAGGCGTGCGTCGGCGGCAGGACCGTAACCCGGTGTGCAACCCAGTCGCCATTCGCCAGGCGCTGTGCCGAGAGTCCGACCACCTGTCCGGGGCGAAGCCGCGGCGGCCGCACGCTCGTGCCGAGGGTGACCGTCTGCCGCAGCACGGTGATGACATGCCCGCCATCCGCCACGTGCGAGACCGGCCCGATGATCGCCTGCCAGGTGGCGATGCTGCGGGCGAACCCGCCATGCGCTCCGATGGCGACGCCGCGCACGAGGGCGATGTCGCCGACCCGCAGGCTCGCCACGGTTGCCGGATGACCGTCGATCGTCACCAGCGTGTCCGCGTCGATCCGGTATTCGCGGCCATTGACGAAGACGCTGCCGAATCGCTGGATGGGGCCATAGCCGACGATCGGGGCGCCGGTGCCGCCGATGCCGCCGGGGGCGCGCTGGATGCCGGTGCCGCCGATGCCGCCGGTCTCCTCGCCGATCCCGGTGCCGCCGATGCCGCCGGTTTCCTGTTCGATGCCGGTGCCGCCGATGCCGCCCGCGCCCTGGGCCCTGGCGACCGGCAGGCCAAGAGAGAGAAGTGCTGCGATCAGCAGGGCGACGACGCGGGGCGCGCGCGCGGTGTGGCTGTCAGGGGCGGTCATCGGCGTCGGTCTCGTAATAATAGACGCCGAGGCGGAGGCGGCGCAGGGCTTCGCGTTCCGGATCGCCGCCGGCGGCGTCCGTGCTGGCGAGATTGCCTTCGAGCAGTTGCTCGTTGCACTGGCGCAGCAGCCGGTCCGCCATGTCGGACAACACCGGACGGGCGGCGTTCAGGCGGCTGGCGCCGATGCCGTTATGAAACAGGGCGCGCTCGATGAAGACCGGCGTTTCACCGGCGAGATTATGGAAGGCGCTGCGCATGTGGTCGCCGACATTGGCGCCGAGGAAGAGAAGCTTTTCCCGCGGTTCGGTGGGGGTGAAGGCGGTGCGCAGGAGGCGCAGCCGGTCGTCCGCCAGGCGTTCGACGACGCCGGCGCGTTCGAGTTCCTCGATAACGGTGCGGGCCCGCACATCGACCTTGGCCGCCCGCAGGAGGGCGTCGAAACCGGGGTCGTCCCCCTCGCCGCGGGTCGTCAGGGGCAGGGGCGCGCCGTCCGGGCCGCGGAAGGCGGCGGCCGAGACCCAGGTGCCGACCACACGCGCGGCGGCGTTGACCCCGGCCATCCGGTCGCGCGGTTCGGCCGTGTCGGGGTGCGTGGCGATTTCGCGGAGCCGCTTGACCTCGCGGCGGTTGATACCGGTGACGACGCTGATCTGGCTGTCGGTCGGGGCTTCATCGCCCTCGTGCCCGCGCAGCGCCTCGTCCACATAGACGCGCTTGAGCAGGTCGCGGAACGCGATGTAACCCAGCCCCCGCCGCATGAGATAGGCGACGAGGGGGCGCAGCAGCCGGCGCAGCATGTGTTCGATATCAGATTCCATTCCTGCACGTCCGTCGCATGCCTGTCGGTCAGCGGATCCGGCACCCTGACCCATCAAACTGTGTGATAATATCCCACATAATGCAAGATATGAAAATTGCAATTCCATGACAGCGGCATGGCGCCTTGGATCGCCATATTCCGCTATGTTAATGGAACCGCGTGACAGGGGGGTAGGATGACCACCGGAGCCGGCGTGCGAGCGAAGGGCAGGGGCAGGGGTAGGGGTAGGGGTGTTCTGCTGCCCGCGCTGGCCGCTCTCGCTACGGCACAATGGCCGGTGCTGGTGCATGCGGCATCACCGGCGGGATTCACCATTGGACTCGAGCCGTCCTATTTCACCGGACGTTTCGGCACCAGGCACACGATTCACATCTACGATCTGCCGCTTTCGATCACCTATCGCCATCGGAACCTTCGATTACGGGTCGAGCTTCCCTACATTGCGGTCACCGGCGCCGGTATCGTTGCCGGGCAATCGATCATCGCCAGCACCGGGTCCGGCGCGGTGCGCAGCGGGCCCGGCGACATGTGGCTCAAGGCGGAGTACCGGCTCGATCGGGCGCGGGGTGTCCGGCCATCGTTCGAGCCTTATGTGAAGGTCAAGGTGCCGGTGGCCTCCTATGCCAAGGGGCTCGGCACCGGCCGCTTCGACGAGGAGGCCGGGCTGCGGATGGTCTGGCGGGCGGGTACGCGGGTGTTTCCCTACCTGCAACTGGGGTACCGCATTGTCGGCCGGTTGCCGGCACTTCACCTGCAGAACGTTGTGACGTTCGAGCCTGGCGTGGCCGTGGCGGTGGCGCCGCGCCAGTTCCTCAGCGTGATCGTGATCGGCCACACGCCGATCCAGAAGCGGCGGACTGCGGTGGCTTCTGCCATACTGGCATATAACCTGCGGATGAATTTCCGTTGGGAATTGCAGGTTTATGCGACCCGCGGGCTGACTTCGCAAAGCGCGGCGTTCGGCGCCGGCTTCGGCGTGATGGCGCATTTCTGAGGCGTTTTCAATAACTTGTAAAAGTTCATCGAACGAGGGCCGGAGCTGACGCCTGCACTCGGCGCGACTGGCTGCGCACGATCACGCTTGCTTTACTTCTTGACCGTGGAACTTTCTCCCACAATAATCCGCGCCGAGGCCGTCAGAAAGGAGCCCGAAATGCGTGACGTTCAGGTTGTCGAACTGGACAATGGTCCGGGAGGCGCAGGGGCGGTCTGGCGGCAGGGGTGGATGCCGGGGCGTGATCCGCGGGACGCCGAGGCGGGAGACCGGGATCCGGCGCCTTCCGAGCGCCGTCATCAGGGCAATGCCCGCAGGGCCAGGCTGCGCCCGCTCATTCCGTGTGCCGGACGGGTCGGGCCGGCGGTGGTTTTCCTGTATTCTCACGACACGTTCGGCCTCGGGCATCTGCGGCGGAACCTCGCGATCGCCGAGCGCCTGCTGGAGGCCGGTCAATTCTCGGTCCATCTGCTGACCGGCTCGCCGGTCATCGCCCAGTGGCGGCTGCCCTCGGGACTGCATGTGCATCCGCTGCCGCCGGTGGTGAAGACCGGCGCGGAAACCTATGCGGCCCGCGAAGCCGGGCATAGTTTCGGTCTGGTCAAGGGGTATCGCGCCGCGCTGATCCTCACGCTCGCGCTGCGCTACCGGCCGGATATCTTCCTTGTCGACCACGCGCCGGCGGGGATGAACGGGGAAATCCTGCCCACGCTCGCGATGATGCGCCGCGACCTGCCGGACACGCGGGTGATGCTCGGGCTGCGCGACATTCTCGACAGTCCGGACACGGTGCGCGCCACCTGGGCCGAGCAGGAGATCCTGCCGCTGCTCGAGCAGGCGTATGACGACATCCTCGTCTATGGGTCGCGCAAGCTGTTCGACGTCGTCGATGCCTACGGAATCGCGGGCGAGACGGCTGCGCGGGTGCGCTATTGCGGCCATGTCGTTGCTGCCGATCTGCTGCGGCCGGATGCCGAGGAAGGCACGCCGTGCTGGTCCGCCGCGCGAGCTGCGGGGCGCAAGGTCGTGCTGGTGACGGCGGGTGGCGGCGGCGACGGGTTCGCGCTGATGGAGGCCTATCTGCACGGCCTGTCGCGAATGGCGCCGGGAGCCTGCCATTCGGTGATCGTCACCGGTCCGCTGATGTCGGTCGACCAGCGTGCGGCGCTCACCGCCACGGCGGCGGGGCGGGAGGACATCGATCTCGTCGATTACATCACCGACCCGCTGCCGAGCCTGCGTGCCGCCGATCTCGTGATCGCGATGGCGGGCTACAATACCAGCGCAGAACTGATCGCCGCGCGCAAGCGGACGATCCTGGTGCCGCGGCCAGCGCCGCGGGCGGAACAACGTCTACGGGCGCATCTGCTGGCCCGTCTCGGCCTTGTGCGCGCCATCGAGCAGGGGCCGGATCTCGCCGACCGTCTCGCGCGGGAGATTCCGGCCGCCCTCGCCGCGCCGCCGCCTTCGTCCGTTGCCTGGGCGCAACTCGACCTCAACGGCGCCGAACGCGTCGCCGCCCATCTTGCAACCGCCATCGAGGCGCGTTCGGCCGCCTCCGGCATTGCCGGGGAGTTTGCCTGATGCCTGCCTTTGCCTATCTCGATCTCGCCGGAGAGCCGGACCTCGCGGATGCGCCGATCGCCTATGTCATGAAGCGTTATCCGCGCCTGACCGAGACCTTCATCCTCAACGAGATCCGCGCGATGGAGCGGCTCGGGACGAAGCTGCACATCGTCTCGCTGCTGCCGCCGGAACCACCTCCGCATCATCCGATGGTCGCCGAGGTGGAGGCGCCGCTGCATCCTGTGCCGGCGGCAAGCGCCCGGGCAGGACGGCGGGAGATTGCCCACGCCCATGCCCGCGCTATCGCTGCCGCGCCGCTGCGCTATCTTGGCGCCGTCGCCCGTGCCGCGCTGTGGTGCACGCGGTCGCCTACGCCGCTTTCGGTCTGGAAGCAGTTCCTGCGCGGCGGCGTGATCGCGACCTTGTGCCGGACCCACGGCATCCGCCATATCCACGCCCATTTCGCCAATGCGCCGGCAGCCTCGGCCTGGTTCGCCAGCATGATGACCGGGCTGCCGTTCAGCTTCACGGCGCATGCCAAGGATCTCTATCTCACGCCGCCGGAGGTGATCCGCAAGCGCGGCCAGGCCGCGCGCTTCGTGGCCACCTGCACGGGCTACAATGTGCGGTATCTGGCTTCGCTGCTCGGTGACCAGGCCGACAAGATCCATCTTGTCTATCACGGTATCGATCTCGGCCTGTTCGGCGCCCGCAAGGTGGCCGAGGCGAAGCCGGCGGAAGGCCGGCTGATTCTCTCGGTGGGCCGGCTCGTGCCCAAGAAGGGCCATGATGACCTGATCGCCGCCTGCGCCCTGCTGCGTGATCGCGGGATTGCGTTCCGCTGCCGGATCGTCGGCGAGGGGCCGCTGCGGGCGGAACTGCAGGCGCAGATCACGGCGAGCGGGCTGGAGGGCATCGTGACGCTCGACGGCGCGATGACCCATGCCGACCTGATCACGCTCTATGGCACCGCCGATGCCTTCGCGCTGGCGCCGCGCATCACCGAGGATGGTGACCGGGACGGGATTCCGAATGTGATTGCCGAAGCGATGGCGATCGGCGTGCCGGTGGTCTCGACCAGCGTATCGGGGATTCCCGAACTGGTGCGCGACGGCGAGACCGGGCGGCTGGTGCCACCGCGCGACCCCGCGGCGCTGGCCACGGCGATCGAGGCAACGCTGGCCGATCGCGCGCAGGCGCGGCGCCTGGCGGCGGCAGGTCGGGCGCGGCTCGAGGGCGAGTTCGACCTGTGGAAGACGACGCGTCGGCTGCACGCGCTCTTCGGCTGCGCCGAGTGCGAGGAGGCGCCGCCGAAAGGCGGTTCGCGGTTCCGCGCCGAGGGTCTGGCGGCGCAGCCCTCCCTGGCGGAGGTCGCGCCATGAAGATCCTGTATCTCAATCTCGACCGCGGCATTCCGGTCGAGGGTGACAAGGGTGCTTCGGTGCATGTGCGCGAATTCGTCACGGCCGCGGCGGCGCTCGGCCATGAGGTGACGCTCGCCTGCACCACGCGCGGCGCCGGTAACCCGCCGCCGCCGGCGCGGATCCTGCAATTCGGCGCGCCGCCGGCCGACATGTCGATCGGCAACGAGATCGAGCGGCGCGAGCGTGTGCGTCTCGATCATGACGGGTTGGTCGCGGACCGGATCTGCTCGACGCTTGCCCGCCTCGGCATCGAGCCGGATCTGGTCTACGAGCGGCACGCGCTGTTCCATCGCGCTGGCGTTTCCATCGCTGCGCGGCTCGGCGTGCCGCGGATTCTCGAGGTCAATGCGCCGCTGGTCGAGGAGCAGCGGCGATTCCGTGGCCTGTATCTCGTCGATGAGGCGCTGGAGGCCGAGGAAGCCTCGTATCGCGGGGCGGATGCAATCATCGCCGTCTCGCGGCAGGTGGCGGCGCAGGTCGCCGGCGTGATCGGCCGGACCGATCGCATTCATGTCGTGCCGAACGGTGTCGATCTGGCGCGGTTCGCCAATGTTGATGCCATCGGGGCGGTGATCCGTGCCCGGCTCGGGCTCGCCGGCCGGCGGATTGCCGGCTTCATCGGCAGTTTCAAGACCTGGCATGGCGTGCCGTTCCTGATCGAGGCGATTGCGGCCGCTGCGGCGTGGCATCCTGACCTGCACCTTCTTGCGGTCGGTGACGGGCCGGAGCGCGAGGCCGTGGCGGCACTTGTGGCGAAACTCGGCCTCGCCGACCGGGTGACGCTGCCGGGACGCATCCCGCATGGCGAGATTCCAGGCTGGCTCGGGGCGATGGACTTCACCGTTGCCCCCTATCTGCCGCAGCCGGATTTCTATTTCTCGCCGCTGAAGATTTTTGAGTCGCTCGCGGCCGGGCGCGCGGTGGTCGCGCCGGAGATCGGCGAGATCGACGGCATCGTCGCCCATGGCGAAACGGGGCTGCTCTATCCGGCCGGCGATGGTATTGCGCTGCAGGCGGCGCTGTCGCGCCTGCTTGCCGATCAGGCCGCCTGCCAGACGATGGGTTGGCGTGGCCGGCAACGGTTGGCCGGGCGCGACTGGCGTGACGTGGTGCGGCTCTGCCTCGCCCTCGCACCGGTCCGGCTGCCCGCATGACCGGGCCGGGCGGGGCCTGGCTCCGCGCCTATCTCCGCTCGGAATGGCGGGCGCTTTCGGCTGGTGCCGCGGTGATGGCGGCGCGGGCCGGCGTTTTGCTGATGCTTCCCTGGCCGCTGAAATTCATCATCGACAACGTGATCTTCCAGCGCCGGCTGGCGCCCTGGCTGCACGGGGTGCTGCCCGATCCGCTCACCCAGCGGATGGCGCTGCTCGACACGCTCGGCCTTGCCATGCTCGGGCTCGGCATCGCCGACGCGCTGCTGGTCTATCTCGGCAACCGGCTGTTTCTCGATGCCGGGCAGCGGATCGTCTTCGCCATCCGCGCCGACCTGTTCGCGCATCTGCAACGCCTGTCGCTCGCCTTTCACCGCCGCCAGCGCGCCGGCGAGCTGATGGCGCGGCTGACCGGCGATGTGCGGCAGTTGCAGGATTTCATCGCCGCGGTGGGGATCGACCTGCTGCCGCACGGGCTGACCATTCTCGGCATGGCGACGGTGATGCTGCTGATCGACTGGCGGTATGCGCTGATCGCGCTGTCGGTCGCGCCGCTGCTGTTCTGGATCGCGCGGGTCTATGCGGGGCGGCTGCGCCACGCGCTGCGCCAGGTGCGGCGGCACGAGACGACGCTGAGCGGGGTGATGCAGGAAATCCTCGGCAACGTGCAGGTGGTGCAGGCCTTCGGCCGTGAGCCGCACGAGGACGGGCGGTTCGGTGCCCATGCCGGGCGCAGCCTCGAGGCCGGGCTGCATGCCAATGCGGTGCAGGCGCAGTTCAGCCCGGCAATGAACCTCGCCATCGCGGTCGCGACCGGGGCAATCGCCTGGTATGGCGCTGCGACGGTGATTCGCGGCACGCTGACGCCGGGGGAATTGCTGATCTTCCTCGCCTATCTGCGCGGCATCGCCACCCCGGCGCGGCAGCTCGCCAAGACCGGGCGGGTGTTCGGCCGGGCGTCCGTCGCGATCGAGCGGATCGGCGAATACCGGGCCGAGCGGTCGAGTGTCGCGGAGGCGCCGGAGGCGCTGCCCTTCGCCGGGCGGGCGTCGCGGATCGAATTCCGCGAGGTCGGCTTCGGCTACCGCGACGATCACGAGGTGCTGCACGGCGTTTCCTTCGCGCTGGAGGCCGGGCGCACCATCGCACTGGTGGGCGCGACCGGCTCGGGCAAGAGCACGATCGCGAGCCTGATCCCGCGCTTCTACGACGCGACATCCGGTGCCGTGCTGCTCGACGGGCAGGATATTCGCGGGTTGCGCCTCGCGGATCTGCGCCGACAGGTGGCCCTCGTGCTGCAGGACCCGGTGCTGTTCCAGGCGAGTGTGTGGGAGAACATCGCCTATGGGCGCGAGGGCGCGGGGCGGGACGAGGCGATCGCGGCGGCGCGTGCGGTCGGGATCGATGCGATGGTCGAGGGCCTGCCCGATGGGTTCGACACCATGGTCGCCGAGCGCGGGCAGAGCCTGTCCGGCGGGCAGCGGCAGTGCATCGCCATCGCCCGCGCCATGCTGTGCGACGCGCCGATCGTCATTCTCGACGAGCCGAGCAGCAGCCTCGATGCCGGCACCGAGCGGCGGGTGATGGCGGCGCTCGACCGGCTGGCGGCGAACCGCGCCGCCCTGGTGATCGCGCACCGGCTCTCCACCGTGCGCGCCGCCGACGAAATCCTGGTGCTCGACGATGGCCGCATCGTCCAGCGCGGCACGCATGAGGCGCTGCTGGCCGAGGGCGGCCGATATAAAGCGCTCTGGCAGGCGCTGCGCGACGATTCTCCTTCTCCCCAACTTCGCCTGGTGGCTCAATGACCCGTTCCGTTCCCGCTGTTCCACGTCTGCTCGCGGGCATCGTCGCCGGTGCCGCTCTTGCCGTGCCGCTGCGCGCCGCTCGCGCCGATCCATGGATTCCGGCGGCGGGGGATGGCGTCGTCAAGCCGATGGTGCGGCTGTTTCACGGCAACCAGGCGTTTCCCGCCGGCGGCTTCACCACCAATGCGCTGCGCGGGTCGAGCGAGAGTTCGAAGCAGTATCGCGTCACCGGGGTACAGGGGATCGGGCATGATCTGTCGATCGAATACGATCTGCGCGGCGGCCGGGTGCGCAGCTTCGCCGACCGCCATCATATCCCGACGGCGAGCGTTTCGTCCGGCCTGCAGGACGAGGAAATCGGCCTGAATTACGGGCTGATCCAGACGGCGCGTTTCGCGGACTCCATCACGCTGAATGTCATCGTCCCGGCGGGGCGGACAAAGCCTTCGCCCGCGCTCGGCACCGGGCGATGGTCGGTGGAGCCGGATTTCCAGGCCGGGATCTCGCGGCCCTGGGGCAGCCTGACGATGGTCGCGGGGGCGCGCATGTTCCTCGACGGGGCGGCGACGCAGCTGCGCGCGACGATCGATCTCTCGCTCCATCTCACCCGCCGGCTCGCGCTGACCGGCGAGGTGTTCGCGGTGAAGACGATCCGGCAGAGCGGCACGATTCCGCCCGGCGCGCAGGGCGAGATTTACAATCTGGTGCGGCCGGCGGTCGGCCTGACCTGGCGGTTGACCAAGGTGATACGGCCGTTCCTGCTCTACGAGGTGAACGCGGCGGGGGAGGGAATTCATGCCGGCAGCCGGCTGGAGCTGGGCGTTGCGGTGCATTACTGACCCGCGCGCCGGCGGCCGGGCGCTGCTGCTCGCACGGCATGGACGGACGGCGTGGACCGGCGAGGGCCGCTATCAGGGCCGCAGCGACCTGCCGCTCTCGCCCGAGGGCTGGGCGGATGCCGCCGGCCTTGCCGCCGCGCTGAGCGACGAGCCGCTCGTTTCGATCTATACCAGCCCGCTGCTGCGGGCGCGGCAGACGGCCGGCTGCATCGCCGCGCGGCGTGGCGACGTCGCGGTGATCGTCGATGACCGGCTGGCCGAGATCGCTTTCGGCGACTGGGAGGGACGCACCCAGACCGAAATCCGCGCCGCAACACCCGAGGCGCTGCGGTGCTGGAAGCGCGATCCCGGCGGGATGCGCTTTCCCGGCGGCGAGACGCTGGCCGAGGCGCGGGCGCGGTTGCATGGATTTTTCGCCGATCTGCCGCAGCGGGGTGGGGCCGTTCTGGCCGTGACCCATGCCGGCATGATCCGCCTCGCCTGTCTCTGCGCCGAGGGGCGTGGCGATGACGGGTTTCGCGGCATCAGGATCGCACCCTGCGCGGTGCGGCGCTTTTCCCTTGGCGGCGCGGCTGTTGTGGCGCCGCCTTTCCAACATGAAACCGTGGAGTGAACCGATGCGCATCGTCATGATCGGCGCCGGCTACGTGGGGCTCGTCTCCGGCGCTTGCTTCGCCAGCATGGGCACCGAGGTGATCGTCGTGGAAAAGGACCCGTGCTGCGTCGCGGCGCTGCAGGCGGGGCGGATTCCGATCTATGAGCCCGGGCTGGACCGGCTGGTCGCCGACTCCGTGCGGGCGGGGCGGCTTCGCTTCGAGGCCGCGCTCGACCGCGCGCTGCCCGGCGCCGACGCCGTGTTTCTCGCCGTCGGCACGCCGTCGCGCCGGGGCGATGGCCATGCCGATCTGTCCCATGTGTTCGCCGCCGCCGCCGAGCTGGCCGCGGCATTGCCGGCGCCGACCGTGCTGGTGACGAAATCGACCGTGCCGGTGGGCACCGGGCGGCGGCTCGCCGCGCTGATGCGCGAGATCCGGCCGGATCTCGACGTGCCTGTGGCCTCGAACCCGGAATTCCTGCGCGAGGGCAGCGCGATCGAGGATTTCATGCGGCCGGACCGGATCGTCGTCGGCACCGACAGCGCGCAGGCCGAGGCGGTGCTGCGCGCGCTCTACCGCCCGCTCAACCCGGCCGGGGTGACGCTGCTCTGCACCGGGCTGGAGACGGCGGAGCTGATCAAATACGCGACCAACGCCTTCCTCGCGATGAAGATCACCTTCATCAACGAGATGGCGGATCTGTGCGAGCAGGTCGGGGCGGATGTTCACGAACTGGCCCGCGGCATGGGGCTCGACCGGCGGATCGGCCCGAAATTCCTGCATCCCGGCCCCGGCTTCGGCGGCTCGTGCTTCCCGAAGGACACCCAGGCGCTGATGCGGATCGCCCAGGATGCGCATGCGCCGGCGCGGCTGGTCGAGACCGTGGTGAGCGTGAACGAGGCGCGCAAGGCCGCGATGGCTGGGCGGATCCTCGCAGCCTTCGGCGGCACGGTGCGGCGGCGGCGGATCGCCGTGCTCGGCCTGACCTTCAAGCCGGAGACCGACGACATGCGCGACTCCCCGGCGATCCCGATCGTGCATCGGCTGGTCGAGCTTGGCGCCGAGGTGGTGGCCTACGATCCGGCCGGGATGGAGCAGGCGCGGCGGGACCTGCCGGCGGAGGTGGTCTATGCGTCGGGTGCAGCTTCGGCGCTTGCCGGGGCGGATGGCGCGGTGCTGGTGACCGAATGGAACGAGTTCCGCGCCCTGGCGCCGGACTGGCTGCGCGCGACGATGCGCGGGCGCGTCGTCGTCGACCTGCGCAACGTGTTCGACCCGGCGGCGATGCGCGCGGCGGGGCTCGACCATCACGCGATCGGCCGGCCGGCGCCGCATCGAGCACTCGCCGGCGAGGCGGAGCTGGAGCTCGCGGCTGCGGATTAGGCCCCGGCGGCACCGACGGTCATGCCGCCGCAGACATAGAGCACCTGGCCGGTGACGAAGCCGCTGCGCTGGTCGAGCAGATAGGCGATTGCGTGCGCCACGTCCGCCGGGGTGCCGATCCGGCGGACCGGGATGCCCTCGATGATCGCCGTGGTGCGCGGATCGTCCGGCGGGTTTACCCGGTCGAACAGCTCGGTGCGGATCGGGCCGGGGCCGATGGCGTTGGCGGTGATGCCGAAGCGGCCGAGTTCCAGCGCCCAGACCTTCGCCATGCCGATCAGCCCGGCCTTGGTCGCGGCGTAGGCGGTGCGGTCTTCCTTGCCGAGGGCGGCGCGCGAGGCGATGTTGACGATGCGGCCGAACCCGGCCGCCTTCATGCCGGGCAGCAGCGCCTGCACGCATTGCAGGCTGCAGCGCAGGTTGAGCGAGACCACGGCGTCGAGATCGGCCACGGTCTGCGCCTCGACCGGGGCGGGGCGGACAGTGCCGACATTGTTGACCAGCCGGGTGATCGGCCCGCCGCGCAGCGCCTCGGCTAGGGCGGCCTCGGTCGCCGCCGGGTCCGACAGGTCGGCGACGATGCCATCGCCGATCCGGTCGATCACCACGACCTCGTAGCCCTCCTCGCTGCAGCGCGCGACGCTCGCCGCCCCGATGCCCGCAGCCCCGCCCGTGACCAGCACCCGTTCCTTGGCCATTGTTCCTCCCGACAGACAAAAGGCCGGCGCCGTGGATCCGGCGCCGGCCTCTCTTCAAGCCGTCATGCCGCCGCCCCCGTCAAGGGGAGGCGCGGGTGCGCTCAGGCGGCCTTCGCCATGTTGCGCAGCACGAAGTGCAGGATGCCGCCGTTCTGGTAGTAGAGCACCTCGTCGCGGGTATCGACGCGGCAGAGCAGCGAGACCTTGTCGGTCGTGCCGTTGGCGCGGCGGATCACCATGTCGAGATCCATGCGTGGCGAGAGGTTTTCGAGGCCGACGATGTCGATCGTCTCGTCGCCCTTCAGCGCCAGCGTCTTGCGGGTCGTGCCGTCCTTGAAGACCAGCGGCAGCACGCCCATGCCGACCAGGTTCGAGCGGTGGATGCGCTCGAAGCTCTCGGCGATGACCGCCTTGACGCCGAGCAGCACGGTGCCCTTCGCCGCCCAGTCGCGCGAGGAGCCGGTGCCGTATTCGCGGCCGGCGAAGACCACTAGCGGCACGCCCTCCTTCTTGTAGCGCATCGCCGCGTCGTAGATCGACAGCTGCTCGCCCGAGGGGAAGTGCTTCGAGTAGCCGCCCTCGACATTGTCCAGCATCTCGTTGCGGATGCGGATGTTGGCGAAGGTGCCGCGCATCATGATTTCATGATTGCCGCGGCGCGAGCCGTAGGAGTTGAAGTCCTTCTGCTGGATCTGGCGCTCGAGCAGGTATTCGCCGGCCGGCGTCGTCTTGCGGAAGGAACCGGCCGGGGAGATGTGGTCGGTGGTGATCGAGTCGCCGAGCAGGGCGAGGATGCGCGCGCCCGTGATGTCCTTTACCGGCGCCGGCTCCTTCGTCATGCCCTCGAAATAGGGCGGGTTCTTGACGTAGGTCGAACTGTCCGACCAGCGATAGGTGTCCGACTCGCCCTCAACGGCGATCGCCTGCCACTGCTTCGGCCCCTTGAACACGTCGCCATAGCGATCGAGGAACATCTCCCGGGTGAGCGAGGACTGCACCATCGCCGCAATCTCGGCAGTGGTCGGCCAGATGTCCTTCAGGAAGACGTCGTTGCCGTTCTTGTCCTTGCCGATCGGGTCCTTGGTGATGTCCTTGCGCATGGTGCCGAGCAGCGCGTAGGCGACGACCAGCGGCGGCGAAGCGAGGTAGTTCGCCCGCACGTTCGGATGCACGCGGCCCTCGAAATTGCGGTTGCCCGACAGCACCGAGACGGCGACCAGCTTGTTGTCCTCGATCGCATCGGCGATCGCGTCATCCAGCGGGCCGGAATTGCCGATGCAGGTGGTGCAGCCATAGCCCACCGTCTCGAAGCCCAGCGCGTCGAGATCGTCCTGCAGGCCGGCGCGGTTGAGATATTCGGTGACGACCTGCGAGCCGGGGGCGAGGGAGGTCTTGACCCAGGGCTTCGGCGTGAGGCCGAGGGCGCGGGCCTTGCGGGCGACGAGGCCGGCGGCGATCAGCACCGAGGGGTTGGACGTGTTGGTGCAGGAGGTGATCGCGGCGATCACAACGTCGCCATGGGTGAGCGAGAAATTCTTCCCCTTCACCTCGGCGGTGACGCCGGCCTTGTCCGCCGGGACGCCGAGACCTTTGGTCAGCTCGGCCTCGAAGGCGGAGGACGCCTGCGACAGCGCGACCCGGTCCTGCGGGCGCTTCGGCCCGGCGAGCGACGGCTCGACGGTGGAGAGATCGAGTTCCAGCGTGTCGGAGAACACTGGATCGGCGCCCTCGCGCCACAGGCCCTGGGCCTTGGCGTAGGCCTCGACCAGCTTGATGCGGTGCTCGTCGCGGCCGGAGAGGCGCATGTAGTCGAGCGTGATGCCATCGACCGGGAAGAAGCCGCAGGTCGCCCCGTATTCCGGCGCCATGTTGGCGATCGTCGCGCGGTCGGCCAGCGGCAGGTGGTCGAGCCCCTCGCCGTAGAATTCGACGAACTTGCCGACGACGCCCTTCTTGCGCAGCATCTGGGTGACGGTCAGCACCAGGTCGGTCGCGGTGATGCCCTCGCGCAGGCTGCCGGTGAGGCGGAAGCCGATCACGTCCGGGATCAGCATGGCGATCGGCTGGCCGAGCATGGCTGCCTCGGCCTCGATGCCGCCGACGCCCCAGCCGAGCACGCCGAGGCCGTTGACCATCGTGGTGTGGCTGTCGGTGCCGAACAGCGTGTCCGGATAGGCATAGTTCTTGCCGTTGGCCGCGGACGTCCAGACGGTCTGGGCGAGATATTCGAGGTTGACCTGGTGGCAGATGCCGGTGCCGGGCGGGACGACGCGGAAATTGTCGAACGCCTCCTGGCCCCAGCGGAGGAATTCATAGCGCTCGCCGTTGCGCTCGAACTCGATGTCGACGTTCTTTTCCAGGGCGTCCTTGCGGCCGTACACGTCGACCATCACCGAGTGGTCGATGACGAGATCCACGGGGACCAGCGGGTTGACCTTCTCGGCCTTGCCGCCGAGGCGAAGAATGCCGTCGCGCATCGCCGCGAGGTCGACCACCGCGGGCACGCCGGTGAAGTCCTGCATCAGGATGCGGGCTGGGCGGAACGGCACGTCCTTGTCGGAATGGGCCTGGGCGGTCCACTCGACCAGCGCCTTCGCGTCATCGACCGTGCAGGCCGAACCGTCCTCGAAGCGCAGGACGTTCTCCAGCAGGATTTTCAGTGTCCGCGGCAGGCGGGAAATGTCGCCGAGCTTTTCAGCGGCGGCATTGAGTGCGAAATAGGCGTAGTCCTTTCCATCGACGCTCAGCGTCTTTTCCACTTGCAGACTGTCCCGTCCGATCATGCTCATCGCGTTCGCTCCTCTTCGCGCGCCACTGCGGTGCGTTGCGCCGCAGCAAAACCCGGTTTCGCGCCGCTTAAATCACGGTGCGGCGCCCGCGTCCATGTCCCGCGCCGGTCGCTAGCCATGTTGGAAGCGAAGGGCCTCGCTGCGATACGCGGTGAACGTCTCGTGTTCCGGGACATCTCGTTCCGGCTGGAACGGGGCGGGGCGCTGGTGCTGGTCGGGCCGAACGGGGCGGGGAAGTCCTCGCTCATCCGCCTGCTCGCCGGGTTGACGCCGCCGGCGGCAGGCGAATTCGTCTGGGATGGCGAAAACGCGCTCGACGATCCGCCTCTGCACGCGACCAGGCTATGCTTCGTCGGCCATATGGACGCGATCAAGCCGGGGCTGAGCGTGGCGGAAAATCTTGGCCTCGATCGGAAGCGCCAGCGCGAGAACGTGCTGACGGCGCTGGCCAGCGTCGATCTCGAGCGGTTCGCCGATTTGCCGGCCCGGCTGCTCTCCTCGGGGCAGCGCCGCCGGCTGGCGCTGGCGCGGCTCGCTTTGTCCGATGCGCCGCTCTGGCTGCTCGACGAGCCGACCACCGGGCTCGATGCCGCCTCGGTTCGGCGGCTCGAGGCTAATATCGCCGCACATCGTGACCGTGGCGGCATGGTCATCGCGGCAACGCATCTTCCCCTCGACCTGCCGGGGGCCATACCGTTCGATCTGGCGAAAGCAGCGGCATGACACACTTCTTCTCCCTGATCCGCCGGGAGCTGATTCTCGCTCTCCGCCATGCGGGCGACTCGGTGGCCTCGCTCCTGTTTTTCGTGATCGCGGCGAGCCTGTTCGCCTTCGCGATCGGGCCCTCGGCCAATGTGCTGTCCGGCATCGCGCCGGGGGTGGTCTGGGTGATCGCTCTGCTGGCGGCGCTGCTGCCGCTCAACCGGCTGTTCGCCGCGGATTTCGAGGATGGTTCGCTCGACCAGCTGATGCTCTCCGGCCTTCCGGCCAGCGCCGTGGCACTCGGCAAGATCGTCGGACACTGGCTGACGACGGGCCTGCCGCTGCTGGTGATCGCCGGGCCGGTCGCGATCATGCTGCGACTCGGCGGCGATGCCGTGCCGCAACTGCTGGCGACGCTGCTGCCGGGGACGATGCTGCTGTCGCTCGTGGGCGGCATGAGTGCCGCGGTGACGCTTGGTGCCCGCGGCGGCACGGTGCTGTTGCCGCTGATCGCCCTGCCGCTGATGATCCCGGCGGTGATCTTCGGCGCGGCCGGGGCGGTGGCGCAGTCGCCCTTCGCCGAATTCGCCATGCTCGGCGGGCTGCTCGCGCTGTTCCTGCCGATCGCCCCGCTGGCTGCCGGGGCGGCGCTGCGGGCGTCGGTTGGTTGACCCTATAGCGGCGCGCAGGCGGCTTTGAGCCAAGCGCGCGCCGCTCCGTCCAGATGCGGGCCGATCATTGCCAGCACGTGGGCGTGATAGGCGTCGAGCCAGGCGCGCGCGGCCGGGGTGAGCAGGGCAGGGTCGATCAGCCGGTGGTCGAACGGGGCGAGGGTCAGCGGCTCGAATTCGAGGAACGGTTTCGAACCCTCGACCGGCGACGGGATGACCAGCAGCAGGTTTTCCAGCCGGATGCCGTAGCCGCCGGGTTCGTAATAGCCGGGTTCGTCGGACAGGATCATGCCCGGCGCGAGCGGGATCGGCTTCGCCAGCCGGTGAAAGCTCGCCGGCCCCTCATGCACCGAGAGATAGGAGCCGACGCCGTGGCCGGTGCCGTGATCGAAATCGAGGCCGGCGTCCCAGAGCGGCGCGCGGGCGAGAGCGTCGAGCTGCGGGCCGGACGTGCCTTGCGGGAAGCGCGCGCGTGCCAGGGCGATATGGCCCGCGAGCACGCGGGTGAAGCGGTCGCGCAACGTGGGCGGCGGTTCGCCCGGCCCGGTCCAGAGCGTGCGGGTCACATCCGTCGTGCCGTCGGGGTATTGGCCGCCGCTGTCGATCAGGTAGACCTCGTCGTGGCGGATCGGGCGGTCCGAGGCGGCGGTGACGCTGTAATGGATGATGGCGCCGTGCTCGCCTGCGCCGGAAATGGCAGGGAAGCTTTCGCCATGGAACTCGGGAGCGGTGCTGCGGAAGGCGAACAACTGCGCCGCGGCGCTTCGCTCGGTCTGGCCGCCCGCGGGCGAAGCTTCGGCGAACCAGGCGAGGAAGCGGCACAGTGCCACGCCGTCGCGCCGGTGCGCGGCGCGAGCGCCTTCCTGCTCGGTGGGGTTCTTGATCGCGCGCGGCAACACGCAGGGATCGCCGCCCGAGACGGTGATCGCCCCGGCATCCCCCAGCAACTGGCTGAAGCGGATCGGCGCCGTTGCCGGATCGAGGAGGACCCGCTTGCCGCGCAGCGTGGCGAGGCTCCGTTCCATCGCCGCGCGGGGGACGATCTCGACGCCGGCGCCGAGATGCGCGCGCGTTGCCGGCGGAACCCGCGCCGGGTCAATGAAGATGATTGCCGAACCGTCGCGCCGGAGCAGGGCGAAGCAGAGCACGATCGGCGTATGCGGCAGGTCCGCTCCGCGCAGGTTGAACAGCCAGGCAACGGCGTGCGGATCGGTCAGCATCACCGCGTCCGCTCCGTCCCGCGCGATGGCTTCGGCGATGCGGGAGCGCTTGGATTCGGCGGATTCCCCGGCAAATTCCGGCGGATGCGCAAGGGCCGGCGAGGCCGGCGGCGCTGGGCGGTCGGCCCAGAGCTGGTCGATCGGGTTGTCCACCGGGACCATGGTGAACCCGGCATCGGCATAGGTGGCGACGGCGTTGGCTGTCATTAGCCAGGGGTCGTAGCCGATCCGCGCGCCGGGCGCGGCCGATTTCAGCCATTCGACCGGCGGGGTCTCGACGATGTGACGCCGTTCCCAGGTCGCCGGGTCGGTCTGTTCGACGAGTTGCAGCGTGTAGCGGCCATCGGAGAAGACGGCGGCGCGGTCGGCGAGCACGATGGCAAGGCCGGCGCTGCCGGTGAAACCGGTGAGCCAGGCAAGACGGGACGCCGATTCGGGCACGTATTCGCCGAGAAACTCGTCATTCCGGGGCTGGATGAAGCCATCCAACCCCTGATCGTGAAGCGCATTTCTCAGGGAGTCGAATTGCGTTTTCATCATATCTTAACCAAAAACCCATCCGTTTTTTGCATGTCTGACAGAGAAATGTCTCGCTCCCCAAACCTTTGTTGCGGGATTATGTTGCACTGCGAAAAGACGATGATGGATGGCACTAAAGGACCAGCCGCATCGGGTTTCGCTCCTTAAACGATGGTGAAGTATCATGTCTTCCACGACCCATAACAAACATTCCCTCCCGGTTGCCAACTCCATGGCGGCTCACGCCGCGGCAATCGATGCGGCTCTCGCCGACAGCGCCCGTCGGGCGGCAAACAGCTTCGCCCGCGTTAGCGCCTGGTTCGCCGAGCGCCGCGCGGCGCGTGAGGCCTACCGCGAACTGCAGAGCCTGAGCGATCGCGAACTCGCCGATCTCGGCATCAGCCGGGCCGATATTCGCGCCGTGGTGAACGGAACCTATCAGCGTCCGATCTGACGTCTGACGGTGGATGGCAAGAAGAACCCGGGCTGACGATCATCGTCAGCCCGGGTTTTTGCCATCCGGGGTCGCGCGCCCCTTGCCGAGGATGAGGGTGGTCCATTCGCCATCGTCGATCCGGCCCTTGAGGACGAGGCCGTGGCGGCGATGCGCCGACATCACCCAGCGCGCCTGGCGGCCGAGCAGGCCGGCGAGAATGGCGGTGCCGCCCGGGGCAAGATGCGCTGAGAGTTCATGCGCCATGGCGACCAGCGGCCGGGCGAGGATGTTGGCGAAGACGAGATCGTATGGGGCGCGGCGGGCGAGCATCGGCGCCGACCAGCCATCCGAGCCGATCACCCGCAGCAGCGGGGCGACGCCGTTGAGCGCCGCGTTGGCGCTGGCTACCCGCACCGCCCGCTGGTCGATATCGGTGGCGAGGACCGGCTTTCCCCAGATTTTCGCTGCCGTGATGGCGAGAATGCCCGAGCCGGTGCCGAGATCGAGAATGCGGTCCGGCGCGCGCCGTTTCGCGAGGCGTTCCAACGCCAGCAGGCAGCCGCGCGTCGAGCCGTGTTCGCCGGTGCCGAAGGCGAGGCCGGCATCGAGCAGGATGGTGATGCGCCCCGCCGCCAGCGGTGTAGTGACATGGGTACCGCGTATGGCGAAGCGGTGACCGATCAGCTGCTCGGGGAAGCCCTCGTAGCTGCGGGCGAGCCAGCCGCCGGCCGGCACCAGCTCCCGCTCGACCGCGGGGCTGACGCCGCTCGCGGCCTCGGCCAGCAGCAGGGCGGCGGCGAGGTCGCCATCCGCGCTGCCGGGCTCGCGCAGCCCCTCGACGATCCAGGTGCCGTTCGCCTCGTCGAGAAAGAAGCCGACGCTGCGGCAGCACGTCTCCAGCGCCGCCTCGAAGGTTTCGAGCGCTTCCTCCGGCACCGTCACGGTGACGCGCTCGAGCATTTCCACGCCGCCCCGCGCCATCACGCCCGCTCCACGAAACGGTCGAGCACGCGTTTTTCGCCGGCATTGTCGAAACGGATGTCGAGCCGGTCGTCTTCCGCGTCGATCACGACGCCGTAGCCGAATTTCTGGTGAAACACGCGGGTTCCTTCGGTGATCCTGTCGGTGCGGGGCGGGCGCGGGGTGGCGGCCCAGGCATCGGCGTGTTCGCCGCTCGCCCGCCGGGCGGCGACCAGCGGGCGCGCGGTGGCGAAGACGGGCGGTGCGTTGCGCTGCTCAAGCGCCGCGGAGCCGCCGGTACGGATCGCATCCTCCGGCAGTTCCTCGATGAAGCGGGACGGCACGCTGCTTTGCCAGTTGGCGTAGATCCGGCGGTTGGCGCAGTGTGAGATGATGGCGCGCTGCTTCGCCCTGGTGATGCCGACATAGGCGAGGCGGCGTTCCTCCTCCAGCGCGCGGCCGCCGCCCTCGTCGAGCGCGCGCTGGTTGGGGAACACGCCCTCTTCCCAGCCGGGGAGGAACACGGTGTCGAACTCCAGCCCCTTCGCCGCGTGCAGCGTCATCAGCACGACCTTGTCGTCGTCCGGTTCATTGTCGTTGTCCATCACGAGGGCGACATGTTCGAGAAAGCCGCCGAGCGTCTCGAACTCGGCGACGGCGCGGACCAACTCCTTCAGGTTCTCGATCCGGCCGGCCGCCTCGGGGGTTTTCTGCTCCTGCCACATCGCGATGTAGCCGCTGGCATCGAGCAGGGTGGAAAGGGCGACGACATGGCCATCGAGCCGCAGGGTCTCGCGCCATTCGGCGAACTGGGCGAGCAGGGTGCGCAGCCCGTCCCGCG